>CAYZFW010000041.1:0-11285 GCA_964477615.1 uncultured Phycisphaeraceae bacterium
ATGCGGTCTTTGAGGAGGCGCGAGTAGATGTCGTACGCGCGCTCGCCGCGGCCGGTGTTCGCGACGACGATGGGGACGAGGTGGGACATGGGGGGAAGCACCAGAGGGGGTTCGGGTGTCGGGGTCCGGGGTTCAGGAACGCGTGCCGCGGTGGATGGCCTTACTTCTTCTCGGGCGCTTCGAGGATCTCATCGACAAGCCCGTATTCCTTGGCCTGGCCGGCGTTGAAGAACTTGTCGCGTTCCGAGTCGATCTGGACCTGCTCGGGCTGCTTGCCGCAGTGGCGGGCGATGATCTCGTTGAGCACGCGCTTGGACTTGATGATCTCCTCGGCCTGGATTTTGATGTCCGCGGCCTGGCCGGTCACCCCGCCGTAGGGCTGGTGGATCATCACCTTGGAGTGCGGGAGGATGAAGCGCTTGCCCTTCTCGCCGGCGGCGAGGAGGACGGCGGCACCGGAGTAGGCACGCCCGAGGCAGTAAGTGGAGACCTTGCTGCTGATGAAGCGCATGGTGTCGTAGATGCTGAGGGTGTCGTCGACGGCCCCGCCGGGGGAGTTGATGTAGAGGTTGATGTCCTGGCCCTTCTTCTGGTTTTCCAGATAGAGCATCTGCATCGTGATGCGTGCGGCGGAGGCCTGGTTGATCTCGCCGAACAGGAACACCACGCGGTTCTCGAGCAGGAGCTCGTCGATGGTCATCTCGCGGGTGCGCTGGTAACTGATGGACATTGGGGTGCTCCCTGAATGAGGGATGTGTTCGGGTCGAATCAGCAGAGGGTCGAATCGGGCGAGGGTCGAATCGAGTGAGCGATGATCCTAGTTCCGGGGATCGGGAAGTCCACGCGGGGACGCCCGATATCTCGAAATCGGACCTCCCTCGATCAGCCGGTATCGGCGTTCGCAGCGCATGGCGTGAGGGGATCCCGAGAGGTCGGGTCCCTCTCGGGGGGCGGACCGACTTCTCGTCTTGCCCGAACGGCTCCTGCTCCGCCGGTTCGTGGTGTTCAGGTGCGTTTGGTGGCGGGCTACGGCGGGGATGAGCACCTTGACGAGATGTCGGCTCGGAGAGCCGACGTACCTTGGGAGAGCCGACGTACCTTCAGGGCCGAATCTCGGTAGCATCCCCGACCCGCATTTCCGAATCTGTCTTCCGACTTCCGATCCCTGAACCCTGATCCCCGAACCCCGCTCGTGCCCACCGCCCTCATCAGCGACATCCACGGCAACGCCGAGGCGCTCAGAGCCGTCCTCGCCGATATCCAGGCGCGCGGGATCGACCGCATCGTGTGCCTGGGCGACATCATCGGCTACGGCCCCGAGCCGCTGGCGTGCGTCGACCTTGTCGCCGAGAAGTGCGAGTGGTCGCTCATGGGCAACCACGATTTCGGCGTGCTGTACGAGCCGACGAACTTCAACCCCGGCGCGGAGGCCGCAGCGTACTGGACGCGGGAGCAGTTCGACAATGTGACCGACCCGGCGCTGAAGGCCAAGCGGTACGATTTTCTGGGGAAACTCAGGGTGCGCGTCGTTGAGACCCCACCGGGCGGGTCGCGCCCGGTGCTGGCGGTCCACGGTTCGCCGCGCCGGCCCATCAACGAGTACATCTTCCCCGATGACGTGGTGAGCGCCCCGGACAAACTCCGCGGCGTGTTCGAACTGATCGACGGCGTCGCGGTTGTGGGGCACACCCACGTGCCGGGCGTGTTCACCAGCGAGCCGGACTTCTACCCGCCGGACGAGATCGGCAAGGACGGGACGTACGAATTCTCGGCGAAGGAAAAGGCCGTGATCAACGTGGGGAGCGTGGGCCAGCCGCGGGACCACGATCCGCGGGCGAGTTATGCGGTGATTTACCCCGAGGGGGTGAAGTTCTTCCGCGTGCCGTACAACATCGATGCGACGGCGGAGAAGATCCGGGCGGTGCCGGAGCTGAATGATTGGTTGGCGGATCGGTTGTATGAGGGGCGGTGAGGGGAGGATTTGAACTCCACCGTGCCACCCGCCGGGCGTGCATCAATCCGTCAGCAACAGCCGATCGGCGACCAATTCTCGCTCCAATGTCTGCCCGCCCATTTGCAAGCGGCGCAGCATCGAGCGGCCGCAGTCCACCAAGACCTCCCGCTCGAACAGGCCTTCGGGAATAGGCAAGTCGCAAACCTTGTCGCCGCTGCGCTTCGTGCCGTCGATGCTCAGTGCGACGAACACGCCGCGTTCCTTGCACTCGGCAATGGTCGTCAACAAGTCTCGCAGGCGGAACGTCTGGGCACCATAGAGAATTGCCTGACTGTGTGTGTACGGTGGATCGCAGTAGACCACATCGCCGGGCTTCGCCCGGCTCATCGCTTCGCGATAGTCCATCCGCTCAAACTCGGCACCCTTAGTCCGCTTGTGCCATTCATCGACCCGAGCCGCAAAGCTTGCGGGCGGTATGGGCGTGTGCGGGCCACAGGGCGTGGACATGTACCCGTCGGCCTGCCGGAATCGCACGACCCCGGCGTAGCACGATCGGCAAAGGTACAGAAAGTCCGCACCGTTGGGATTGCGGTTGTACGACGCTTTGATCTTCTCGTACTCGACGACCTTCTCCCCAGCCATCATCTGAGCGTGACGCTCGGCGTACCACCGCTTCAACTTCGCCGGGTCGGTGAGGAGGGTTTGCCATATCTCGATCAGCGGAGCGAACGTATCCGACGCAAAGGCCCGCTTGGGCTGGAGCGTGGCAAGGACCGCACCGCTGCCGACGAAAGGCTCGTGATACGCGCCGAAAGACTCGGGGAAGTACGCGCAGATCTCGTGCGCCATCCGCTGCTTGTTCCCGATCCACTTCAGCAGGCCCATTTTGAACGGCGCGACCTCCGTACGTTCGCCTTGTCCAAAGAGCAGGGTCTGCATCCGGGTATCGTTTGCCGTCCGTGGCTCGAGTGCAAGTCGCTTCATACCCCAGACCATATGCTGTTTTAGCATATGCGTCAAGGGGCCTTAGTGTTTCCCGATGCTGACTCGTGCCAACCTAGCAGAGAAAAAGCGGTTTCTGTCGCTAGTGCGGCGGTTGCGCGTTGACGCGGGGCTGCGTCAGGCCGACCTCGCCCGCAAACTGGGGGAGCCCCAATCGTTCGTGAGCCGGTACGAGTCCGGCGAACGCCGCTTGGATGTGCTGGAACTCCGGCACATCTGCCAGGTGCTCGGTGTCTCACTCGCCGACTTCATCAAAGAGTTGGAGGGAGATTCCAAGTGAAACCTGATCCGCGCTTTCTCAACCAACCCAAGCATTTCTGGGCCAACGTTCGGAGCATCAGCCAGCACGCGGGGTACACGGCCCGAGGCACCGGGCAGATTCTTGTGCCCGACCTGTCGGTTGTCGTGAAATCGCTCAAGGAACTCGGCTTGAGTGCCGCCCACGTCGCAGACGACGCCGGAAAGCCCACAAAGCTTGGGGCAAACCTCGTTCAGTACTTCGCGTATCGCGCTGACGTCCTCAACAAGTTCGTTCAGCCCCGGCTGATGAACGCCGAGCAAGCGACGGCAGCATTCCACAAGGTATTGAAGTCCACCAAGTCCACACGCGCGGTCACGATGAACAAACAGAAGGGCGAGAAGAAGAAGCCCGCGTACTTGACGGCCATTGTGGGCATGCTCGTTGAGGCCAGCATCGCCGGGCTTCCGTGCGACTTCGACCCGCGCGAGCTCACGACCTTCACGCACCTTGGGGCACCGCTCCGCACTCTTGCCCGACGAGTCGATGGCGCCTTTCCCTCAGCCAAGAATCCCATCGCGGTCTGGGAGATCAAAGAGTACTACCACACGACCACTTTCGGGAGCCGCGTTGCCGACGGCGTGTACGAAACCCTGCTGGACGGCATGGAGTTGGAAGAACTACGCCAGACAGAGAAGGTTGATTGCAAGCACTACCTGATGATCGATGCCCACTACACATGGTGGAACTGTGGCCGGTCGTATCTTTGTCGTATCGTGGACATGCTCCACATGGGCTATGTTGACGAAGTCCTCTTCGGAACCGAGGTCATGGACCGCGTGCCCGCTATCGCGAAGGAATGGGTTGAGCTGCATAGGGCACGCGAGAATCTGAAGAAGTAGCCGGGTGCCACGATGGGCCGTCCGCAGCCCGTCGAGCCCGGTGTGACCGTTGCCGCTCGGCACGACGCTCGTCGAAGACGCCGAGCATCGTGGCACAGGGGCAGTGCATCCACGAGTGCGGCACCTGCGTCATACCCTCCTCTATGGTCACCCTCTCGCTCCCCCGAATCACCGCGATTGCCGCTGCGGCGGTGTGCTTCGCCGCCGCGCTCCCCGCCTGCAAAGACTCCAACCCCCCGGAAGCCGTCAACACGAGCATCGTCAAGCACACCTACGTCGTCCGCGGCGAGGTGCAGCAACTGCCTGATCCGGCGGATGCGCGCAAGGAGTTTCTGGTGCGGCATGAGGAGATCCCGGAGTTCAAGGGGCCGCAGGGGCAGGTGGGGATGAAGGCGATGGTGATGCCCTTCCCGCTTGGGGAGGGGTTCAAAGTGGAGGGGCTGAGCGTGGGGCAGAAGGTCACGCTGACGTTCACGGTTGAGTTTGACACGGCGAAGGACTCGCCGAAGCGGTACTACGCGGATTCGTGGGTGGCGCTGGACCCCGGGACGGTGCTGGATTTCACGGATCGGGCGAAGGGGAAGTGAGGTGAGGGCGGTCCGGGCGTGGGGAGCACCGAAGTCGTCGGAACGACTTCGGTGGCACGGGCTGGGGACGACTTCGCTCGCAGTGGATCGGCCCGTCCGGCCCGCGTTCGGGTGGGCGTGGCCGGGGGTCGTGGTGTCGCGGGGCGTGATCTGACAGGTTGGCCGCACGTGCGGCTGGGCTGGGCATCCGAAATCCCGGTTTGGCGTATATTCGTGCCCCCCGGACGTGCGCCCCGGATATGCCCCGGCACGTCTCGGGCGTGGTTTCCCCCCGTTCGTTCATTTTTCAGGCCCGGAGTTCTTCCCCATGGCATCTCGCACCAGCGCCAGCACCGGCATGCTCGTCGGCCTTTCGGTCTTCGCGCTGCTCTCGCTCGTGTTCTTTGTGCTCACGGTTGTGTTCCTTGCCCGCAGCCAGCGGCTGGAGAACGACCTGATGACGGCCCGCAACGACCTCGCCGCGGCGGTGCGTCCTGATGAGAAGGACGACCGGTGGGAGGAGATCAAGCGCCAGGCGTCGGCGTCGGGCGGCAAGGGGGCGGTGCGGTACCTGGACTCGGGACTGTCCGACACGATGCGGATGGTGACGGGGAACCGCAAGGACTCGCCGGAGACTTTCGCGAAGAAGGTGACCGAGACGCTGGGCGAATCGCCGGCGCCGCTGATGACGGTGATTTCGGAGAAGGACAAGCAGATCGCCGACCTCAACGCGCAGCTCGCGGCGGCTCAGGCCGAGCGGACGAGCGCTCAGGATGATCTGAAGGCGGCCTCGGACCGCCTGGCCCGGGTGCAGGAAGAGAACCGCAGCACGGTGAACTCGTTGAACGCCGAGATCGGCGGGTACAAGGCGGAACTCGACCGCTACCGCACGGGCGTTGAGTCGACGCAGGCCTCGATGGAGGAGCGCGTTGAATCGCTGCGGGCCGAGACGGACAAGGCGGTGGGCGAACTGCAGGCCAAGGTTGATGACCTCTCCCAGCAGAATCTGGTGAAGCAGGAGCAGCTCGATAAGGCGCTGGGCAAGGCCGATAGCGCCCGCCTCAAGCCAGGCGAGGAGTCGGCCCTGGTCGACGCCCGCGTCGTGGCCACCAACCCCGCCGACAAGCAGGTGTACATCGGCGTGGGTCGGAAGCAGAACGTCGTGCTGGGGATGCCCTTTGAGGTGTACTCGGTGGGAACGTCGATCACGCCTGACGGCGAGGGGAACTACCCGCCCGGCAAGGCCTCGCTCGAGATCGTGCGGGTGGAAGAGAACTCGTCGCTGGCGCGGATCACGCGCGAGACGCGCGGGCAGCCGGTGATCCAGGGCGACGCGGTGGCCAACGCGGTGTACGACCCGACGAAGCGGTACACGTTCACGGTGTTCGGGAGCTTCAACACCAACGGCGACGACATCGCGACGCCGCAGGAGGCCGCGGACATCGAGACGATGATCAAGGACTGGGGCGGGAAGGTGTCGGACACGATCTCGGGTGACACCGACTTCCTGGTGCTGGGGAGCCGCCCGATCCTGCCGCCCGAGCCCAAGCCCGATGACCCGATCGAGCTGATCCAGCGGTACCTGCGTCTGAAGCAGAACGCGCAGAAGTACGACGAGCTGTTCGAGGCGGCGAAACGGACGAGCATCCCGATCCTGAACCAGAACCGTCTGATGACGCTGACGGGGCTTGCGGGTCAGCGCTGAGGCGCGGAGCCGCGCCGGCCAACCGGATGGTTTCTCCGCCGCGCAAACGCCGCAAGAAGCTGCCCGCCGTGCTGCACGGCCCGGTGTTCGCCGGGGTGCGCGCGGTGGCGGGGCTGACGCAGGTGTGCGGGCTGGAGAACTCGTCGCGTGTGCTGCACCGGCTGGCGACTGGGTATGCGCTCTCGCCGCTGGGGCGGAAGCGGCTGCTCAAGGCGCAGGAGAGCATCGCGTGGTGTTTCCCGCAGTTTGATGAGGCACGCGTTCACGAGACGGCGGTGGCGTCGTTCCGGCATCTGTTCTCGCTGGCGGCGGAGCTGACATGGACGCCGCGGTTCATCACCGCGGACGCGTACCCGTACCACATCGAGATGGGCGGGCTGGCCCCGGCGCTCAACCGGCTAATCAAGGGCGGGCCGACGGTGCTCGTGACGGGTCACTGCGGCAACTGGGAACTGCTGGGGACGGTGCTGGCGCTGCTGGGGTTCCCGGTACACGCGGTCTACCGGCCACTCGACATGAAGCCGCTGGACGAGTGGATGTACCGCACGCGGAGCGCCAAGGGGATGACGCTGGTGAACAAGTTCGGGGCGGCGAACGAGTTTGACGAGATCATGCACGCGGGCAAGCCGCTGGCGTTCATTGCGGATCAGAACGCCGGGGACCGCGGGGTGTTTGTGCCGTTCTTCAACCGTCTGGCGTCGTCGTACAAGGCGATCGCGCTCTTGGCGATGCGGCACAACGCCAACGTGATCTGCGGGCATGCGCAGCGGCTTTCGCCGGCGGAATGCGCGGGGCGGAGCGATGTGTCGCCCTCGTTCCGTTACCGACTCACGGCGTACGACGTCATCACGCCCGACGATTGGGAGGGCCGGTCCGACCCGGCGTTCTACATCACGGCGCGGTACCGGCGGGCGATCGAGAGCATGGTGCGGGCGGCGCCGGAGCAGTACCTGTGGATGCACCGGGCGTGGAAGAGCCGACCGCCGCACGAGCGGGCGGATGATGGGGGCGCGGGGGGCAGTGATGGAAGCGGGCCGGCGGCGGAGTTCCCCAAGCGGGTGCGGGCAAAGTTGGAGGAATTGCCGTGGATGACGCAGGGGGACCTGGAGGTCATCATCGAGCGGTCCAAGCGGGACGCGGCGGAGGCGCGGCAGGCAAGGTGATTGAAGGGTGGGCTTCCCGCCCACCCCGCCGCTGCGGAGCCGATATTGTTCAGATCACCTTTGGATTAGACCGACTTCGACCACTCGATCACTCCCCAATGTCCCGCTACCGCTCCATGCTCCTGGTGAAACTCGCCGACCTCGGCGATGACGATGATCCCTTCGGCGGGTCCTCGTCGGCCATGAACATGGTCACCATGGGCACGGCGCGGGATATCGAGACGGCGCTGCGCTCCTTCAACACCGCCTCCGACGGCGACCCCATGACCCCCGGCGTGCTGTACGGCCCGGGCTTCACCGCCGAGCTGCCGCCTGTGGGCCCGGACGATCCGGTGGCCCAGGTCGGGATCACGATCACAGAAAACGACTCGGCCGGCCCGGTGCTGATGCGGATCTGTCGCCGGCTGAACTGGCGGCTGATTGATCCGGATACGGGGCGGGCGTTTGGGTGAGTCGGGGTTCGGGTGCCGGGGTTCGGGGTTCAGTTTTCGTTGCCCGATCCTCTCCGTTCATCTCGCCATTGGACATCTCGCCACTCGCCTCTGATTTTCGCTTTTCAATCTTCGCTTTTCGCTTTTCCCATGACCACCCCCCCCACCGTCGCCGCTCCGACCACTCTTCAAGGCCTCATCGCCACCCAGGGCGACACGCGGGCGCTGATCGCCGCGCTGGAGCAGGCGTTTGACTACCGCGGCGACGTGACGCTCACGCTGGCGTCCGGCGCGGCGGTGACGGGGTACATCTTCGACCGCGTGACCACCGACTCGCTCGATACCAGCACGGTGCGGCTGCTGCCCGCCGACGGCGGCGCGAAGATCAGCGTCCGTTACCGCGACATCGCCAAGCTCGAGTTCACCGGCAAGGACGCGGCCCACGGCAAGACCTTCGAGAACTGGATGAAGCGCTATGTCGAAGCGCGGACGAAAGGGCAAAAGGCGAGCATCGAGAGCGAATCGCTGGATTGAGAGCGCGGACTTTCCCGGGAGTCTGTTACTCCGCACACCACATAACACACGGTTCGAACTGCGCCCTCGCCCACCCCGTGGGGGGGTGCCGCACGCCGGCGTTGTTCGCATACGGCAAGGTTCGCGCGGTATTCTGCCCCGGCCGTTCACACGAGCGTTCCGGAGGACCCCGTGACACACCCCTCGACCCTGCCCCGCGAGAGCGACCCTTTCCGCACCGTCAAGTGGTGCCTCACCCTCGGCGCGGCGGCATTGCTCGTGGCCGGGCTGATGGTGCTCGATCCGGTAGGGAAAGTCGCGTGCGCGCTGGTGCTGGTCGCGGTGGTGCAGGGGCTCTGGCGTGGCAGCGCCGATGTGGCGGGGATGCTGGTGGGCACGCTGTTGGCGGTGTTCACCGCCGTGCCGATGGCGCCGTGGTTCGAGGGTGTGACGCGCGCCGTCTTCGGGTTCAGCGGGCTGGCCAACCGGATCGCCGCCACCATCACCGGCGGAGCGCTGGTGCTGCTGGTTGTGGGTGTTGCGATCAGCGTGCTGCTGCGCCGATTGATCCGGCGAACGGACGCATGGTCCAGATGGGACACGGTGCTGGGCGGGTCGCTTGGGGCTCTCGAAGGGGCGATTCTGGCGCTCGCCATCACGTGGACGCCGGTGGCGCTCGCGCCGATCGCCCGCGCCCAGATCGCCGGGGGCACTTCGTCGGCGCAGGCGGAGTTCGTCGTTCGCGCCGCAGACGCGGTGGAACGGTCCGCGCTCGCCGACCTCTCGAACGCGACGAACCCCATCAAGGGCTCGCGCTTGGTCGGTATCTCCGGCGACATCATCGAGATTCTCTCGAAT
Source organism: uncultured Phycisphaeraceae bacterium (assembly GCA_964477615.1). Taxonomy (GTDB): domain Bacteria; phylum Planctomycetota; class Phycisphaerae; order Phycisphaerales; family UBA1924; genus JAFLCM01. The sequence goes on from CAYZFW010000041.1 coordinate 9,333, forward strand.
GACAGGATGCGCGAGCACTTCTTGGCTTCGCAGGTGATGCGGGAGATCGACGCGATGCCCGGGGTGAAGCGGGCGCTGGACATCATCAAGGCCGACGCCGAGCTGGTCGCCGTGCTGGAGGAAGGCGCGACCGAGCAGGCGGTCGTGACCATCATGCGCAGCGACACGGTGATGCGTGCCGTCGACGAGTCCGGCGTGATCGCGGAGGTCTCGGCGCTCGCGCCGCGCATCGCCGAGGCCATCGAGGCGGCAAGGCAGAGCGTGCGGAAATCCAAGTGACAAGCGAAAGTGCGTGGATCTGCGACGCGGGCACACCTCACAACACGCTAGGGCCACGCCCGCGCTTCCACCTTCTTCGGGGCTGGCTTCCCGCGCGTGACCTCGCTCGGGAACGCCTCGCGCTTCACGCACCCGCCCAGCCGGGCCAGGCGAACCTGGCGCACGTCGAGCAGTCGCTTGTCTTCCTCGTCGTCCACCACGTACACAAACGGCAGCGACACCGCCAGCACGCGGAAGACCCGCGGGTAAGGCGGCAGGATCCACGCCCGCACGGTCTCGATCTGGGTATCCCGGCGGTACTGGTCTTCGCTCACGAACGGCACCCGCTCGTCGAGTTCCCGCAGCACGGCGACCACGTCGCCGCGACGGATGTCCTCGGGCGCGACCTCTCGGGCCGCGCGGTTCTTGCTTTCCATGGTCATGCCTCAGCCCCGGCGCGTCCAAGGGGACAGCGCCGTGGCAAGTGATCTCGGTTTCAGGATTCCACGCACGCTCAAACACACCGCCGCCGACGCCGCAGGGGCGTCAGGCGGGCGAACCTCGCCCCGCACGCATGGTGCGCCGGGCGGAGAGTTGGGGTCGAAGTGCACGCATGGAAGGAACCTTGGACACGACCTCGGCCGCAGGACGGCCGGTCTTCGGGGTGAGATGCAGTGGGTGAGCCGGGATCATGCCACCGAATCGGGGAAAGTCAAGGGCACGCTCGGCGAGGGGTGTGGGCAGTGGGCAGTGGTGCTTGGGCAGCCGGATGCGCGCCGCAGAGGAGGCACTGCATTTCGCACCGCCGAACCCGCGACCCAGACACCCGAGACCTGCCATGATCCACACGCCCTACACCTCATCCTCTTAGACCCCAAACCCAAACACCGCCGCCCCGTTCGCGGTACCCTCCAGCCATGGCCAGCGTCGTCTTCTATTTCCAGGTCCACCAGCCTTGGCGTTTGCGCCGCTATTCGGTGTTTGACACCGACCCGTTCTACTTTGACGACGAGTCGAACAAGAAGATCCTGCTCAAGGTGGCCGACAAGTGCTACCGCCCCGCCACCAGTCTGATTTTGGACATGGTGAAGAAGAACAAGGGGAACTTCCGGGTTTCCTACGCGATCACGGGGACCGTGCTGGACCAACTGGAACAGTGGGCCCCGGACGTGATCGACCTGTTCAAGGGGCTTGCCGACTCGGGCTGCTGCGAGTTTGTGGGTGAAACGTATTACCACTCGCTGTCGTTCCTGTACTCGCGCGACGAGTTCGCCGACCAGATCGACATGCACACCCAGAAGGTGCAGGACCTCTTCGGCCAGCGCCCCAAGGTCTTCCGCAACACTGAGCTGACATACAACAACGACGTCGCTTGGTTCATCAACCAGATGAAGAACCCCGACGGCACGCCGCGCTGGCTGGGCATCTTGTGCGAGGGTGTCGATCGAATCCTGGGCTACCGCTCGCCGAACTTCGTCTACCGCCCGCCGTCGACGGGTGAGGGCCCCATCAAGGGCAAGCCCTTCGGCGTGCTGCTGAAGAACTACCGCCTCTCCGACGACATCGCCTTCCGATTCTCCAACCGCGGCTGGGCGGAGTGGCCGCTGTCCACCGAGAAGTTCGTCCACTGGGTCCACCAGATCAACGGCGACGGCTACCTCTGCAACCTCTTCATGGACTACGAGACCTTCGGCG
>CAYZFW010000042.1:0-11219 GCA_964477615.1 uncultured Phycisphaeraceae bacterium
CCGCCGTCTCGCCAAACGCCACGGCGACACCCGCGTCTCCATGTACCGCGATCTCGGCGTCCCGGCACGCCGGATCATCGGGCTGATGGCCTCGTGGTGCGGGATCGCTGGCGCGGGGCCGGGAACGGAGATGGATGCCGCCAAGTTCGCGGCTCGATTCGATCTCGCTACGATGTCACGGGATCGAGTGGTCTTCACCTCGGAGCATGATCGATGGCTCAGATCGGGTACAACCAGCCGCGGGGCACCTCGGGCGTCGTGAAGGCGGTCCGATTGCTGGCCGGGCTGATTCTGGTGGTCGCCGCGGTCGGTGCGTTCCTCAGCGCCCGCGGCTGCGAGACCGCGCGTGCCACCCGCGAACTCAAGGAAGGCGAACGTGTCCGCGTGGTCGTCAAGGGCGAGGTGTTCCGCTTGGAGCCCGCGCTCGACGAACCCACCCGCATCCGAGGCCTCGGCGGACGCGCCACCATCGAACCCGACGGCGGGATGATCTTCGTCTTCCCGCTCCCCCACCGCATGGACTTCATCATGCGCGACTGCCTCACAGACATCGATATCGCCTACCTCGATGACAGCGGGCGTGTCCTCGCCCTGCACGCGATGAAGGTGGAAGAGCCAAGACGCCCCGACGAGCCTCCCAGCCCCGATCCCAAGACCATCCCCGACCCCTACGACATGCGGCTCAAGAAGTACTCCAGCCGCTTCAATTCCCGCATTGCGGTCGAGTTCGCGGGCGGGACACTCGCCCGCCTGGGCGTGAAAGAGGGCGACGTGATCGAGGTTGACCTCGCCCCCCTCAAGGCCCGCGCCAAGTAGGCCGATGCCGATGGTTGAAGGGCGCCGATGGGCCAGCCCCGCGCGATGGGTGCCGACGGACCGGGGTGTGTGCCCGGGGTTGGTTCTCGGACGCTCGGGACGGAACCACCATCGGGCCTGGAAAGGCTTGCCGCGTGGGACCCAGCGTCAGCACCAGCCGAAACCACGCCGTGACGCTGATCACCGATCAGCCGACGGAGACCGCGCAGGCACTGCTGTGGCGTCCTATCGCCGACAAGTGGCCCAGCGTGTGGAGCGTCCCGCGCTTGCACGTGGTCGCGCTTGAGGCGGCTCTGGAGGGAGCCGCCTCGACCTCCGCCCTCGCGGAGCACGGCGGCGTGGTGCTGGCTTATGTGGACGACGAGCAGGACTCCGCCGGCGTCTACCAGTTGATCGACTCACTCTGGGAAGAGGGCCTTGGCGGCCTGCTTCTGCTGCCCGATGTCGATGAACGCCGCGCCCGCTTGGGCGGCAAGGGCGTGATCGTCATGAAGCGCGACACCGACCCCACGGTGATCGCCGCGGCGCTGTACGCGCTTGTCGAGCGACAGGCGACCGTCGACGCGCTCAAGAGCGAACTGCGGACCACGCGCCGCTTCCAGGGCGGCCTGCGCGGGCAGATGGAAAAAATCCACGAGGAACTCGAGCTCGCCGCGTGCGTTCAGCGTGAGTTCCTGCCCAAGGCGCTCCCGAGCGTCGGAGGCATCGATTTCCAGGTGCTCTTCCGCCCCGCCGGGTACGTCAGCGGCGACATCTACGACATCCAGCGCCTCGATGAGGAACACGTGGGCTTCTTCCTTGCCGACGCGGTGGGGCACGGCGTGCCCGCGGCGCTCATGACCATGGTCCTCACGCGCAGCCTGACCACGCGAGTGATGGAAGGTTCGTCGTACCGCATCCTCGAACCCCGCGACGTGCTGGAGCGCCTCAACCGCGAGATGGTCGAGCGCCACGACGAGTCGCCGCGCTTCGCCACGGCGGTCTATGGCGTGGTCAACACCCGCACGCGGCACGTCCGCATCGCCGGCGCGGGGCACCCCCCGCCGCTGGTCATCGAGGGCGACTCGGTGGAGCGCATCGAGACGCAGGGCGGCCTGCTGGGGGTCTTCGCCGAGGACACCTACGACCAGAGCGAGATCACCCTCACGCCCGAGCAATCCCTTGTCATCTACTCCGACGGCTTCGAGACGGCGTTCCCATCTCCCGGTGCCGACGAGTACGGGCGGAAACTCCCCACCGCCCACTACCTCGATCACTTCGTGAACATGTGCAAACGCTGGCGCACCACCGACCTTGCCTCGGCGTTCCGCCACCTCGGACACGAACTCGACGAGCAGGCCGGATCGCTGCACCAGATCGACGATTTGACCGTCGTCATGCTCGCCCCCTGCGTCACCCGCGACCTCGACGGCCTCATCCGCGGCGACACCATCGCCGAGGCCCCCAAAGAGCCCGCGGCGAGCGGCAGGGCAACTTCGACGCCGGCGTGAACCTCCACGCCGTGCCACTGACCGGTCCTCCGGTCGGTGCGAGCGAAGGGAGATTCGGAACGACGACGCAACTCGCGCGTCCTCCGCACTCACCCGAGGACGGGCCAATGGCACCTCTTCTCACCTGCCCGCGCTATGCTCGGCCCGATGGCCGCGCTGATCCTCGATTTCGATGGCACCCTGGTGGACTCCGAGCCGCTGCACGGTCGTGCGCTGCGCTCGGTGCTGGGGCCATTGGGGATTCCCTTCGAGGAGTCGCTGTGTGTCGGCCTTCCGGACGCCGACGTGATCCGCGGAGCGTTCGCCGCAGCACGCAGGGAACTCCCCCCGTCGCTGCTGGATGATCTCATGCGTCGCAAGAGCGAAGCCGCGGCGGCGCTGTGGCGTGACGGCGCGGGCGTGCCCTATGCCGGTGCTGTTGAACTCATCCACGGAGCCAAGGCGGCGGGGCTGCGCGTGGCCGTCTGCACCGCCGCGATGCGGCGCGAGGCCGCGCCGGTGCTCGAGAAGCTCGGCGTCCTCGGCATCCTCGACGCCTTCACCACCGCCGACGACGTCGCCGAGAGCAAGCCCCACCCCGCGTGCTACACGCTGACGTGCGAGCGGCTGGGCGTCGAGCCCCGGCGGTGCGTGGCGCTGGAGGACTCGGTCGCCGGCGTCGCCTCGGCCGCGGGTGCCGGCTGCCGCGTTGTGGCGCTGCTGCACACCACGCCGCGCGAACGACTCGCCCTCGCATGGCGGCACGTCGACCGGATCGCGGAGATCGGCGCCCGCGACGTGGCGGCGTGGTGCGCCCTGCCGCACTGAGGCCCGCAGCGACCTTTCGAGCGGTTACGATGCATCAATGCCCCTCGAAATCGGCCGCACACTCATCGACCGTGAACGCATCCGCAAACGCGTGGGCGAGATGGGGCGTGCCCTCGCGTCGGACCTTTGCGCGGAGCTCGCCCGCGAGGGGCAGGACGCGGCGAACCACCCCGACCGCATCGTCATGCTGCCGGTCCTCACCGGCGCCGTGGTCTTCGTCGCCGACCTCATCCGCGAGATGCCGATGCGCCTCTCGATGCGCGTCGTCAGCGTGAGCAGTTACCCCGGGGCCAGCACCACCAGCAAAGGCGCGATGCTCCGCGGCGCCCTGCCCACCGACCTGCGCGGCCGCCACGTCGTGGTCGTCGACGACATCCTCGACACCGGCCAGACCCTGGGAATGCTCCGCGACCTGATCATGGAGCAGAAGCCCGCGAGCCTCCGCATCGCCGTGCTGCTGACCAAGCTCGTCCCGCGCAAAGTCGAGGTGAAGGCGGACTATTCCGGCTTCGACATCCCCGACGAGTTCGTCGTCGGCTACGGCCTCGACTACGACGGCTTCTACCGCAACCTGCCCGAGATCGTGATCCTCGAGCAGCGATGAACCGCCTGCGCCTCGCCGTGCCACGGGCTTCCGCGGTCTGCCGCGGATGCCCGTGCGAACCGCCAGCGATGCTGCATCGTGCGGGGGCACGGGCATCCGCATCGGAACGCGGAAGCCCGTGGCACGTGTCCGGGTGCACCTGACACTGCCACCCCGTTACACTCCGCCCCGATGCGTCCCAGGACCCTGCTCCAATACGCCCTGCTGCTCGCGCTCCTGGCGCTCTTCGGCGCGTTTCTCATTTACCCCATCTACCTCACCGTACGGGGCGGCCTCCTCGATTCCTCCACCGGCGGGTTCACCCTCCGTCACGTCGCACAGGTCTTCAACGACCCCGTCCTCCGCGACAGCCTCGTCAACTCCTTCTTCGTCGCCCTCACCACAACCACGCTCGCAACGATCATCGCCCTGCCACTCGCGGTGCTTGCGTCGAGTTACCGCTATCCCTTGAAGGGCCTGTGGAACGCGCTGGTGCTGGTGCCGATGATCCTGCCGCCTTTCGTGGGCGCCATCGGTCTCCGCGCCATCCTCGGTCGCGAAGGTTCTCTCAACGCGCTCCTGGGCACGCAGTGGGACATCCTTGGCGCTGGCCGCTTTTGGGGCGTGTGCGCCGCGCAGGCCCTCTCGCTCTACCCAATCATCTACCTCAACGCCACCGCCGCGCTCGCCAACCTCGACCCAGCGCTCGACGAAGCCGCCCAGTCCGTCGGCACGCCGTGGCGCACACGGTTCTTCCGCATCACCCTGCCGCTGATCCGCCCCGGCCTCTTCGCCGGCGGCACCATCGTGTTCATCTGGAGCTTCACCGAACTCGGCACCCCGCTGATGTTTGACTACTACACCGTCGCCCCGGTGCAGATCTTCAACGGCATCAAGGAAGTCTCCACCAGCCCCGTGCCGTACGCGCTCACCGTGGTCATGCTCGTCACCGCCGTGGGTCTGTACGCCTTCAGCCGGGTCGCTTTCGGCGGCAAGGCCCACGCGATGTACGCCAAGGCCTCCCGCGCCGGGGGCGAGACCGTGCTTGAAGGCGGAAAGGGATGGCTCGCGTGCGGCCTCTTTGCGCTCGTCACGCTTCTCGCGATCACGCCGCACTTGGGCGTCATCCTCAACAGCCTCAGCGTCCAGGGCCAGTGGTACCGCAGCGTGCTCCCCTCGGGGTTCACCATGGGCCACTACGAGCAGGCCCTGGGTCACCCGCTGGCCTTCGGGGCCATCGTCAACAGCCTCAAACTCGCCTCGATCGCCGTGGTGATCGACCTCGTGCTCGGCGTGCTCATCGGGTACATCCTGGTGCGGACGACGCTGAAAGGTCGGGCGATTCTGGACGCTTGCGCGATGCTGCCCCTGGCGGTGCCGGGCTTGGTGATGGCGTTCGGCTACGTGGCGATGAGCCTGAACTGGCCGCTCTCGCCGGGCTCGCCGCTCGCAGGACTGGCGGATGTGGTCGGCCCGATGCCCAACCCGGTGCCGCTCTTGATCATCGCGTACTCGGTGCGCCGCCTGCCATATGTCGTTCGCTCAACGGTTGCGGGTCTGCAGCAGACCTCGGGCGAACTCGAAGAGGCCGCGGTGAATCTGGGGGCCTCGACCTTCACGGCGGTCAAATCCATCATCGTCCCGCTGATCGCGGCGAACCTGATCGCCGGGGCGCTCCTCGCGTTCTCGTTCGCGATGTTGGAGGTGTCAGACTCGCTGATCCTGGCCCAGCAGGAAAAGCACTTCCCGATCACCAAAGCCATCTACGGCTTCGCCGACCGCCTGGGCGACGGCCCGCACATCGCCAGCGCGATGGGCGTGTGGGGCATGGCTCTACTGGGCATCACGCTGGTGGGCGCGAGCGTGGTGATGGGGAAGAAACTTGGGGCGATTTTCAGGGTGTAGGTGGCGTCCGACGTGCCACGGTTTGGCGTCCGCGACAAACCGTGCGAATCACAAGGCGACCCCGACAACACGGCTTGTCGAAGACGCCAAGCCGTGGCACGGGGCCGGTGCTTTCACAATTGACTGAGCCACATCGCGAGCATCGCGCCGCCCTGCAGAAAAACCAGCAACGCGCCGAGGGTGATCCCGGTAATCGCGGCCTTCCTGCCGCCAAGTGCGGGATTCGACTTGCGCATTGCCAGAGCGACGCCGCCGATCACAACGCCGAGCACTCCAAAGAGCACACCGAGCAACGGGATGATGGCGGCGGCCCCGAGATACACGCTGATCCGCGCCATCGGGTGCGGTTTCCCGCCCGCCGGGTCATCCGAAGGGGAAAGATCGGGCAGCAGCGCCAGCACGAGAACGCCGAAGATGCTAAAGAAGCCCATCAGTCCCCACCAGCGAGTCCGCCCCTTGGCCTGCGCGTAAGGCGCGAGGCCAACGAGCAGCATGATCGAACCAACGATCACCACCGCGCCCGGCATCGGCGGGTACTCGGCGTAATCAACAGCGGTGATGAACAGCCTGTTCCCCGACACGGCCCAGATGTAGCCGGCGGTCTGCAACACGACACCGATGCCCCGACGATGAGGCTTTGCTTGGTGAGTCTGGCGTCCACGATGCCCCCTATCGATGCGTGTGGTGTACCCGTTCAATTCACGCCGGTTTCGTCCATCCGCTGGTTTCATCCTGTGCCAGCGCCGTACACGCCTGCCGGACACACCGCTCACACGCCAGCGCCGCATCGTCCTTGGGGCTCTGCCACGACATGCTCTTACGCTCTTCGAGGCACAGCCGGCACTTGGACTCGCCGACCATTTGAACGCCCGACTTGCCCAGCAGCAGTTCGACGTAGGCGACCTTCAGGCACCCGCCGCAGATGAGCGAGCCCTGGTGCCCCTCGACCATCGGGGTCTCCTCGGTCCAGGCGCTGTGGCAGAAATCACAGAGGAAATCCGCCATCGTCATGTTCTCGGGGTCGGCGCCGGGTCGGTGCATGATGAACACTAGGACCGAGCCACCCTGCCTCACACCTTTTCCGCAACCAGGTGGTACACCGGCGGGGCGTGCCAGAAGGCGTCGGGGTTTGCCGACCACGCCTTCCAGTCGCGTGCGAAGTCCTCTTTCTCACCCTCGCTCAGAAACCCGTGCTGCACCAGCGTCGGGACGTAGATGCGGAAGAACGTATCGGCCCACATCCACATCGTCTCGTGCGGACGTGCGCATCGCTGCTCGACGCCCATGTGAACCACCCGCAACCCCGCCGCGGAACACATCGCCGGGACGCGGGCCATCACGTCCGGGTCTCCGCCGCGGGATCGCCACGACTTTCCAACGGCCTCGACGACCCGCGAGAAAGAGGGACATTTCGGGGCCAGCGTCAGGCACTCGTAGTTGAAGTAATCGTTGACGCAGAGCGTCCCGCCGGGCCTCAGCAACTCCGAGGCGTCCTGCACCACGCGCTCGGGCCGGGCCAGGAAGCACAGCACCCACCGTGCGTACACCATGTCGAACGCACCATCGACGCCGCCAGCAAAGCCCATCGGCGCCAGCCGTTCCCGCTCACCCGCGAGCACATCGCGGAGCGACTGCACATCGCCGACGATCCCGACGCACTCGCGCGAGAGCCCCCGCGCCGCCGCGGCCTGGTTCACGCGGTCGATGTACCGAGCCGACTCATCCACCCCGACCGCGACGCCGCCGGCGCGGTGGTTGGAATCGCCGGTGACGATCTCCGCAAGGTCCATCAGCGCAAAGCCCGGCCCGCACCCCGCGTCCAGCACGCGCTGCCCCGGACGAATGCCCGCCCGCTTCCACGTCATGTGGGCAAGATCGGACCACAGCCGGTGCTGAAAACCAAGCCGCCGGGCTTCTTCGTCATGTGTGCCGAGGATGTACTCGCGCGGAGAAGCCGCGGCAGCGGTTGCGATGGTGCTCATGGAGAATGCTACGTTCGTGATTCGACCGGGTTCACTTGTTCGATGCCGCACCGCCGCCGCCCGGTGCGGGCGTCGAGCGCTTCGGGTCGTCCCCACGCCGCGCCGCCGCCTTCACGCTGATCCGCAGATCAGGCTCCGCCAGCGGCCCCTCCGGCTGCGGCACCCAGCCCCACAGCGCCGGCGGCCCGATGTTCATGCACGGCGTCGGCGGCAACCAGTGAAACGACAGCGGACACAGGTAGTCCATGTCCTCGTGGTTGCCCACGAACTTCCACGCCTGATTCAGCGCCGGCGGGCGGGACGAGAACTCCCGCTGCCGCTCCACATCCGCCACCACCCACTCGCCAACTCCCTTGCCCCCCGCCGCGGCCTCGTCAAACAGATAAAACTCGCCCCAAGCCCGCACCGGGTTCAAGAGCGGGCGGCGCTGCGTCGGCCCGCGGCTTCCGTCCTCGTCGCGGTTGTCGTACCCGATGACGACCCGCGCCGGGATCCCCGCCGCACGCCAAGACGCCACCAGCAGGTTCGCCATGTCGAGCACCGGCCCGCGCCCGCGCTCGGCGGCCGCCGCCGCCCCGTCCACCGCGAACCCGCTCAGCAGCGTCCCGCTGTACCGCACCGAGTTCCGTCCACGCCCCACTGTCGAGAGAGCACCCGACGCCGGCTGGTAATGCGTGATCACCTTCCCCGCGATGTACTTCGCCAGCACATACGGCGGCGTCTTCTTCGGGTCCGGGCCCCCCGGCGCCTGCCGCATCCACCGCTCCACCAGCCGCGTGACCGCCAGCGAATCCGATTCAACCAAGAGTTGCGGCTTCAGGCACGCCGCGAGATCGGGCGACCAGTCGGCCACAGGCCACGGCACGCGCGAGGCCCGTGCTTCATCGATCTTCACCTCCCACGTTGTCATTGGGACTTCAAGATGAAGTTGGACCGACTCGGCCTCGACATCCCGGATGTCCCACGCCCCAAGCCGCGCCAGCGACTGGTACCCACTGAGCAGCCGCGGCGCGTTCACCACGCGTCGCCCGGCGAGCAGGATGCCGCCGTCGACCCGGTCGTTCCACGTCTCGTGGGCCGCGGTCGATTCGGGGATGGGGAAGAAGATCGTCGCGGAATCAAACCGCACGCGCTCTGTCGGGCGCAGGTTCGCCGTCCCGGGCGGGTTCTGCGGCTGGGCGCCCAGAAGGCGCAGGTCCACGATCACCGTCCAATCCCGGTGGTTGATCGGGTGACGCGTCACGATGGGCACCCGGTCGGGCTGCGGCACCGCGCGGGCGGGCGTCACCTGCTGCGTGCCGCCACCCGGTGCCGTCTGTCCACTGGCGCAAAGCGGGCCAAACAAGAGCCCCACGGCGGCCGCCGCGATGCTCCACCCCCGCACGATGTTCCCACACGTCTTCATGGCTCACCCCGTTCGACGCGGCACCCGGCCACCAGTTCCCATTCTGTTCGGTTCATCTTTGGCACGTGGTCAGCACCGCGCTGTGCACCTCGCACACATACCGCATGGAGACCACCCCGCCCTGCTGATGCCGCGAGAACAGCGTCGAGAGGCCCTGGTCCGCCGCGGCACGCGCCGCCCCGTCCTTGGGCATATACGACGAGCTCGCCGCCCGACCGATCAGCCCCTCCATCGTCAGCGGCTGGACCAGCTCGAAGTCCCGGCGCTCATACCCAGAGAACCCCGCCGCGGCCGCCTCCGGCCCGCCCAGCGCGCAGGCGTCGTTCCGAAACCACGGCGAGCGCGGCACGTCCCGCGCGTGTCGCATCACGAGATCACGGTACTCGGACATGAATGGGTCCCGAACATCGTGCACATTCCACACCGCCACCGCACGCCCGTCGGGGGTCAGGATGCGGGCGAACTCACGCAGAGCTTGCGGCGCGTCGAGCCAGTGCAGGCTTTGGGCGCACAAGACCAGCGACACCGAGCCGTCCGGGAGAGCGGTCGCTTCCCCGGTGGTGGCGTGCCAGTACACGCTGGGCAGGTCGCCGGGTCCAGTGCGAGCGAGTCCCGCGAGAAAAGCCCCCGTCTCCCTTTCGCCCTGCTCCCGCATGGCGGCATTGGGTTCCACGGCGTGAACGCTCAGTCCGCGCTCCAGCAGCAGCCTGGTGGAGATCCCCGTGCCCGCGCCGATGTCGGCGGCCCGCGCTCCGGCACCGAGCGAGCCGACCACAGCATCCACGGCCTCGCCTGGGTAAGTGGGGCGGTGGCGCGCATAGTCGCCCACGCGGTCGGAGAACCGCACCACCGCGTCCGGGCTTGATGATCTCGATTCAACCACAGCCGCACCTCACCAGCACGCCGCCAATTTCGCCGCGAGTCTCACGTTCTCCCGCACCAGCGCGAGGTTCGCCCGCAGCGTCGCGCCGCCAGAGAGCTCGTGCAGCGCCGAGAGCAGCGCCGGCGTCACCGCTCGCCCCGAAACTCCGGCCCCTGCCACGCGCTTCTCCGCCTCGCTCAGCCAGCCGTTCCACGACCGCTCGTCGATCTCATCGTTCTCGGGGATGGGGTTGCACACCACGACGCCGCGACCGGTGCGGGTGAGTTCGGTTTCGAGATAGGCCGCGAGTTCCCGTTCATCATCAAACCGCGCATCGAGCGTCGCCTTGCTGGCACGCCGATAGAACGCCGGGAACGCGTCGGTGCGGAAGCCGACCACGGGCACGCCGAGGGTCTCGAGCATCTCGCGCGTCGATTCCACATCGAGCAGGCTCTTGACGCCGCTGGCCACGACCGCAACAGGGAACCGCGTGAAGGCGTGAAGGTCCGCCGAGACGTCCCACGCGTGGACCAAACCCTTGTGGACACCCCCAAGCCCGCCGGTGGCGAACACCTGAACACCCGCCGACGCCGCGAGTTCCATCGTCGCGCTGACCGTCGTCGCCGCGTGGGCGCGCCGGTGCATCAGCACGCCAAGGTTCGAGGTGTTGGCTTTCGCCACGTGCCACGCCCGCAGCATGTCCGCGAGTTCCGCGTCGTTCACCCCCACCACCGGCACGCCCGACACCACGCCCACGAGAGCCGGAAAGGCCCCCTCCCCGGTGCAGATCGCCGCGAGTTCCGCGTTGAGCGCGGCCGCCTCGGACTTGGGGATCCCGTGCAGCAGCAGCGTGGTTTCGAGGGCGACGCACCGACGCGGCCGGCCCTGGGTTCGGTGGACAACGTGCATGGCGGTAGGATACCGCCACGCGTCGGCGTCGCCCCCGCGGCACGCCGATTCGGGCGCGTAGCTCAACGGCCAGAGCATTCGCCTTACACGCGAAGGGTTCCCGGTTCGAATCCGGGCGCGCCCATTCAGGAAGGCATCAAGGCAAGAGGCATCCAGGCATCGAGTTCCGATCCGCACGGCATGAACATCGCGCTCGACGCCATCTACGCTCTGGTCGCCGCCGCCACCGCCCCGTGGTGGATGCGCAAGGCCCGCGGCGGCTGGCGCGAGCGCTTCGGGCACGTCGCCACGCTGCCGCCGCCGCCCCCCGGACGCAAGCGGCTGCTGCTCCACACCGTCTCCGTCGGCGAAACCAACCTCGTCGGTCCGCTGGTCGACATGCTGGTGAACGACGTCGATCTGGTCGTCTCCGCCACCACCTTTTTTAATGATACGGCGACCACCGAGATCTACACGAGGA
>CAYZFW010000043.1:0-8775 GCA_964477615.1 uncultured Phycisphaeraceae bacterium
CGAAGGCGAGCAGTTTCACCGGGATCAGCCCCTGATCGTGGTACATCGCCACCACCAGATCGAACTTCCCCTTCACGGCGGCGCCGAAGACCGTGTCGCCTGGGTGGGGGCCGGTGGCATCGATGCCCCAGCGCCGGGCCGCTTCGACCGCCGGGCTGATGTGACGGGCTTCCTCGTCGCCGAAGAGGCCGTCTTCGGAGGCGTGGGGGTTGAGGCCGCACACGGCGATGCGGGGCTTCTCCACCCCCAGCCGGATGCAGGTGTCGTGCCCCAGCGCGATGGTGTCGAGCACGCGCTGCGTCGAGATCGATCCCGGCACCGTCGCCAGCGATTGGTGCGTCGTCACCAGGATGGTCCGCAGGTTCGGGGCCTCGAACATCATCCGCGTGTTTCCACCCCCCGCGGCACCCCCGGCACCTGCGGCATCCTGCCCCGGTGCCGCGGCGCAGCGGTCCGCGATGAGCTCGGTGTGACCGGGGAACTGCTTGTGCCCGGCCAAAGCCCACGCAGCCTTGTTGATCGGCCCCGTCACCAGCGCCGAGGCCCGACCGTTCAGGCACGCGGCGATGCCCTCCTCAACCCAGCGAAACGACGCCGCGCCGCCTTCCGGAGTGGCGCGGGGTGGGCCTGCGCCGATTGGCGGCATGGCATCGGACTCGATCAACACCACGCCAGCGCTCTTGCCTTTGTCCCAAGCGGCGTCTTGTCGCACTTCCCAGAATGGTGAGATACCCGCCGACGCCGCGGCGGCGTCCATCGGCCCGGACGCTCCCAGCACCACAAACCGGGCCAGCCCCCGAATCTCCGGCATGGCCAAGGCCTTGACGATCACCTCAGGGCCGATGCCCAGCGGATCGCCCATCGAGATCACCACGGGTTGGGCGCGCGCTTCGGGCACATGCGAGGATAGAACCCCGCGAGGCACCGGCAGGTTGGTCAATCCGACCAGACACCGAATGGAAGGGCGGACGGTCGTCCCCGCCCCGATGGGGGTCACCTCAAAAAACCCGCGCACGCGGCGCGCACGCCCGCCATCGCCCCGTCTCTCTCTGTTCCCGGGACGAGGTACCCTGCCGTGACATCCGTCGCTCCCATGACCCCGCAGTCCACCCCGGAATCTTCCGAGCCGGCCCCCGAGCGCGTCCGCGTGAGGGCCAACGATGCGTTCCCCACCACGGTGGCGTGGCTTGCGGGGCGCGTGGAAGAGGGGCCGCGGGGGGTTGATGACGCGAACCGGCACATCATGACCATCTATGCGCACCCGCTGAAGGTGTACTTCTTGGGGTGCTCGCTGCGCTGGGTGGGCGAGGCGGACGACGTGGTGCAGGGGTACTTCGCCGACCGGCTGTCTCGGCAGTCGTTCCTCAATAAGTGGGTGGCGAGCAAGCGGCCGCTGCGGTTCTGGCTGATCACGGGGTTCAAGCACTACCTGCTGGAGACGGCGCGGGGGCTGCAGAAGTCGCGGGCGGTCGCGTCGATCGACGCCGGGGGCACGACGACGAGCGTGCCGGCGAATGAGATCCCGGACCTCGATCAGGCCGATCTGAAGCCGTACGACCGCGAGGTGGCGCTGGGGATCGTGCGCGAGGCGACACGGCGTGCGGAGCAGACGTGCCGCGCCAGCGGGCTGGAAGCACACTGGACCGTGTTTGTGCGTCACCACGTCGAGGGGCTGGCGTACGAGCGGATCGCCCCCGGCCTGGGGATCGACCGGGCCCGCTGCGCAGTGATGGCCCGCACCGCGGCGACGCGGTACAAAGCCGAGGTCCGCGCGCTGGTGGCGTGGGAGGGGGCGAGCGAAGAAGAGATCGACCGTGAAATCCGACAACTGCTGGAGGTGACCGGCTCATGACCCCCCGGAACCCTCAAAGCCCCAGCGCTCCCTTGCCGGACGACTCGAAGGACGTCTTCACGTCGTTCGTCCGGGCTCAGCCGCTGGGGGGCAGCGACGCCGAGAACGCCATCGCCGCGCGGTTGCTGAAACTCGGCGTGCGCGGGCCGACGCGCCCGGTCGACCGGCTGATCGAACGGCTCTCACGCACCGACCGCGGCGTGTGGCTTGACGACGCGATCCGGGAGGTCTCCGGCACCGCTTCGGAGACCGTCCCGGCGCTGGCGCTCACGCCAACAACGCCGCTGGGATCGATCAGAGCGCTCAAGGACCGCTGCAAGCGTCAGGCGGCCAAGGGCTTGCCGGGGCAGGAGCCGCTGGAGCCGATGCTGGGGTACTTCATCGCGCTGGCGGCGGCGATGGCCCACCACGGGGCGATGATCAGCTCGGTGCCGCGGTCGGAGATCGAGGGGGTGCTGCTTGATCTGGCGTGCGTGCTGCCCGATCCGTGGGCGGATCTGTTCTGCCGGGCCACCCTGGCCGAGATGGTCGTGAAGGCGTGAGACGGGCCGACGGGGTTCACATGAACAGCAGCGTCAGCGCGACAAACAGCGGCACCAGCACGCCCACCGAGTAGCCCATGTAGCCGAAGAAGCCGGGCATCTTCACGCCGCCTTCTTCGGCGATGGCCTTCACCATGAAGTTCGGTCCGTTGCCGATGTAAGTGACGGCGCCCATGAACACCGCGCCCAGCGAAACCGCGGCGAGGAGATCGTCGCGCACCATCGCGCCGCCCTTCAGGACCACCTGCGGCACGTTCGGATCGGGCGGGGCGCTCAGGGCCGTCTGGAAGAACACGGCGTACGTCGGGGCGTTGTCGAGGAATGCGGAAAGGATGCCGGTGGCCCAGAAGTACTGCCACGCCTTGGTGAGGCCCAGTTCGCCGCCGCGGGCCGAGAGAATCTCCAGCGGCACCTGCAGGCACACGAAGATGCCGAGGAAGAGGGCCGCGACCTCGGCGATGGGGAAGAAGTCGAAGCGGTTCTCCCGGCGCAGGCCCTTGCCGGTGGTGAGGTAACTGAGCCCCACCATGGCGAGCATGACGCCCTCGCGCAGCAGGGCCGGGACCTGCCACGAGGTGCCGGGGAACGCAGCGCCGGGGGCCAGCGTGGCCACCGCGAGCACGACGCCGACGAGCCAGATCACGTTGACGAGCCCGGCGACGGAGACCGGCTCGGCGCTCGCGGGTGCGGTCGCCGCCGCCGCGCCGCGTTCTCGCTTGATCGCGATGGAGTCCCAGATGAAGTAGATCGCCAGCAGCGCGGCGAGCGTGAACACCCACGGAGCCCACAGAGAGAGCGTCCATAGGAAGGGCACGCCGCGGAGGAACCCGACGAAGAGGGGCGGATCGCCGATGGGCAGCATGGTGCCGCCGATGTTCGAGACGATGAAGATGAAAAAGACGACGGTGTGGACCTTGTGGGTGCGCCCGCTCAACGCCTTGAGCAGCGGCCTGATGAGCAGGACCGAGGCCCCGGTGGTGCCGATGAGGCTGGCCAGCACGCCGCCGACGCCCATGAGCAGCGTGTTCGCCATGGGCGAGGCGGACAGTCGGCCGCGGACGACGATGCCCCCCGCGACGGTGTAGAGGCTGAAGAGCATGACGATGAACGGCACGTACTCCCACGCCGAGTTCAGCGCAGCGCCGACCATGGCGGCGATGCCGGCTTCGGTGCCGAATCCCGTGGCGTCCTGCTTGAGGTTGAAGCCCAGGGACTGCATGAGCGAGACGACGAAGTCGCCGTGGAGGTGGACCCCGAACCCGCGGGTGAGGTAGTGGGCCAGCACCGCCGCGGCGCAGAGGAGCGAGACGATGAGTTTGTTGCGGTTGGAGTGCCACCAGTGGTGCGTGCGGTGGAACAGCGGCAGCAGGGCCACGCACAGCAGGAGGGCGAGGAACGGCGCGTTCCAGCCCAGGTGCGGCACACCGGCGGCGGCGAGAGAGAGCGTGGTGGGCATAGGCCCAGCGTAGACCACCGCGCCACCTGTTTCACCGTCTGAAGACCAAAAATCGGCGCGTGCGGGGCGCTCTCTCGCGCGACGCGCGGCGTGGTCCTCGACAACCCCTGCCGACGCAGCACGGGTTGTCGCGGTCGCCAACCCGTCGCACACCATAGTGCTCAGCGCGATACGTCGACGCTCCAGCGCAGCCCGGCGTCGAGCGGCCGGATGTCCGCGCCCGCCTCGATTTCCCGGGCCAGTTGCTCCATCAGCAGCCGCTCCTGACGGGAGCGGGCGTCGCGCTCCATCTCGGCGCGGACGGAATCGAGCGGCGGTGCGGAGGCCGCCAGCCGCTCATCGAGCACGAGCAGCGCGAAGCCCCCCTCGAGCACCACCGGGTCGCTCACCTCGCCGGGCTTCATCGCGGCCAGGGTGTCGCGCAGGGCCTTGGGATACGCCGGGTCGGCGGGGCTGATGGGTTCGATGACACCGCCTCGTGCGGCGGATGCGTCAGTCGAGACCTCCGCCGCGATGCGCGAGAAATCCTCTCCGCCACGCACCCGCGCGAGGGCCGCGGCGGCCTCACGCGCGGTGGGCGTGACGATGACGCGGGCGCGGAAGCGCTCGCCGTGGCGCAGCGCATAGGCCTGGGCGATCGAAGCTTCGTTGACGTTCACGCGCGGTGCCACGATCGCCCGGAGCATCGCCGATCGGCGCAGCAGTCCTGCGAACCGCACCGGCCCGAGGCCGCGCTCACGGCGGACGCGTTCCAGCGCCGCCGCGGCGTCCTCGCCCGAGACCCCCGCCGACGCCGCGGCCGACGCGAAGAGTTCCCGTTCGCGCTCGATCATCGCCTCGGTGAGGGCGAGGCCCTCGCGCTCCATCCGCTTGCGCAGGCGCGATTCGAGGGCGGTCTCGCGCAGCACCTCGGCCCCCGCGGCCTCGGCGAGGGGGGCGCGGAGCGCGTCCCACGTCACGGGTTCGCCGTCGATCATCGCTGCGGGGCGTTGCGGGGACTGGCCGGTGCGAAGGTCCGCGGGGCGGTTCTCGGCGATTTCCCCGCCGCCGGCCAGGTACCGCTCCGCCCGGTCCAGCCCCTGGACATCCCTGCGCGTCAGGCCGCTTTCCGGGCCGTTTGTGGGCCGTTGGGAACACGCTGCGCTCCAGAGCGTCCAACCAAGGGCCGATGTCAGGGCAACCGTCCGCCACCACGTCCGAACAGTCGGACGGGTGAGTCGGCGGCTGGTGTCGGATACGCTCTGCGTCGCGCTCATAAGGCAAGATGGGACGCGCCCGGACGTTGAACGTCAAGCGGCCCCGATGGGAGATTCGGATTGTGCCGTAGCTGGTGAAAGACCCTCGGTGAGCGTCCTGTGGTGCCCCGGGAACGGCGGAGTTGGTGGAACCCGATGTCATCGCACGAAGACCAATCTGAGATCAACTCGCCGCGCGACGGCGACGACGCGGGCATCCCGCTCGCGGGCGGCGCTGAAGTCTCGCAGTCCGATCCTGCCGGAACGCCCCCGGGCGCTGGGTCCGGCGCGGGTTCTCCCCGTGGCGCTCGCGTGCTGTGCCCGTACTGCGGGCTGGTCCAGCCCGTGACGGCGCGGTGCACCGGGTGCAAGGGCCTGCTCGATCCGGAGTCTCGACAGGCCACGCAGAACGCGATGGGGCCGTGGTACGTCCGCAACCCCGCCGCGGCCCATCACCCCGGGTGCTCGTACGCGACGCTGAAGGACCTCGTTCGGCGCGGAAAGGTGACGCGGGAAACGATCCTGCGCGGGCCGACCACGGCGCAGTTCTGGAACATGGCCGCCAACACCCCCGGCGTCGCGGTGATGCTCGGCGAGTGCCACGCGTGTCATCAGCCCGCCCGCGAAGACGAGTACCTGTGCCGCCACTGCGGCGTGGTGCTGACGCCGCGGACGGACCGCCAGCATCTGGGGCTCACACCGGTGCGGAGTGTCGGCGTGCCGTTGAGCCAGCCGCCCGTGGTGTCGTCGGTGCCGGTGTCTGCGCTTGGCGTGTCGACGCCGGTGCCGATGGAGTCCTTTGGTGGCGCACCCACCGCGGCGGCCAGTGCGCCGGTGCTGCCGCAAACGACGGAGCCCGGGTTGGGGCTCTTCGGGGCCGAGGTCATCCTGGCGAAGCGCCGCGCGAGCGACCGGCGGAAGCGCGCCGCGCTGATGCTCGGTGCCGCCGCGTTCGCACTCATCGCGGTGGTGGCGGTGGGTGTGATTGTCTCGCGGACCAAGCCGGCTCGACCAGCAGCGTCGACGCCCGGCCCGAGTGGGGTGCTGACTGAGGGAGTTCCTGCAGCGGTGCCCGCGCCCAGCGCCGCCGAGCGATTCGCCGATGACCTGAAAGACGCCGCGCGACTCACGGCGCTGGGCACGGCGACCGACCTCGAGTCCGCGGTGCGCACGCTGGAGGGCGTGCGGAAACTCGCGGCGAGCAACCCCAGCCCCGACAAGGCGTTCCTCGCGAAACTCGATGAGACCATCGAGAAGACCCGGGTGAAACTCGACGATGTGCGGCTCAATGAGGCGCTGTCGGGTGGCGGGGCGGATGCGGGCACGCCGCCGCGCTGAATGGGTCAGTCTCCGCGTCGCGGCGCGTTTGCACGGGCTGTGGCGGACGCCAACCCGTGGCACAGAGTCCCGGTGTGCCGCTCGACCAAGCCGAGCTACTTCAGCGGCTTCATCCCAGCGTCGGTACGCCGAGCGTTCAGCATGGTCAAAGCGGGCGCGTGGTCCTTCACGAGTTTGAGCAGTTGCGACATCGATACCCCCAAGCGCGTGCCGGCGGTCTTGAGGTCCCACCCGCACGCCGCGATCACGTCCAGCGCCTCGGCGAGCAGCGAGGGGTAGTCGCTGTGGTCGGGGCTGACAACGATGCGTCCCGACGCCGCACCCGACGCCGCAGCGGCCTCGGCCCCGTCACGCAGTTTCACGCCCAGCGCTTTGAGGACGGGGTCGGCCTTCGGGCCGGCCTGACGCACCGCCCCGCGCACGCGTGACCGCCACAGCGCCGAGCCCACCTCGCCAAGGCCCACCGCCGTCCGCACCTCGACCGCGAGCGCAAGCCGGAGCCGCCACACGGCGACACGTTTGTTCTCGGTGACGCTGCGGCGCTCGGTGGCGTGGGCCTGGATGCCCGTGGGCAGGTGCCGGAGTTCGACGCCGGTTTCGACCTTGTTGCGGTGCTGGCCGCCGGGGCCGCGGGCGCGGGTCTTGCCGGTGTCGCACTGCGCGAGGAGGTCGTCGTCGTCGAGACACGCCGGGTGGGGCCAACGACTTGCCAGCGGCTGCGTGGCGGTCGGGGCCGCGGGTTGTGAGCTGGTCGACTTCATTCGGGCAGGTGAGGGTACGCGTTCTCCCGCGATCCGAACCGCGACCATTTCTTCACAATCCGGTACGCTGCCCGCATGATCGCACCGCTTCTCCGCGTGGTCCGTTCCTCTTTCTCCGTCCTCTCGCTTGCGGTGCTCTCCGCCGTCGCCGCCGCGCAGTCTTCGGGCGGGGCGCTGCGTCCGCCGGTCAACGGCGTGACGCGGGTGGAGCCCGGGTGGCACGCGATCACCAACGCACGCGTGACCACCGACCCCGGCACGGTGATCGAGAACGCCACCATCGTCGTCCGCCACGGCGCGATCGTGAGTGTCGAGGCGGGCGGGAAGGTGCCGCAGGGTGCCCGCGTGTGGGACGCCACCGGTCTTGATGTGTACCCCGCGATGGTCGAGCCGTACCTCCAGGTTGAGGTGCCCCGCCCCGACAAGCCAGCGAACGCCGGGGCCCACTGGAACCCGCGCATCACCCCCGAGCGCTCCGCCCTCGACGGCCCCGGCGTGCCCGCCGATGTCCGCAAGAAACTCCGCGGCATGGGCTACGGCGTGGCGCTGATCGCGCCGCCCTCGGGGGCCATCCTCCGCGGGTCCGCCGCGCTGGTGTCGCTGTCTGAGCCCGGCGAGGCGGCAACGCCCGGCGTCGAGCCGGTGGTCTCGCGCCTCAATGCCCAGTGCGCCGCGTTTGACCTCGCCCAGGTCGGCGCGTTCGAGTATCCAGGCTCGAAAATGGGCGCCATCGCCGTCATCCGCCAAGCCTTCGCCGATGCGCAGTGGCAGCAGGCCGCGGTCACGGCGTTCTCCCGCGCGCCCGGCACCTTCGAGCGGCCCGTCTTCTCCCGCGCGCTGGAGCCCCTCCGCCAGCCAACGGGCTGGCTCTTTGACGCCGGCGAACCGCTGGACATCTGGCGCTTCGTCAAAATCGTCCGCGAGTTCCGCGGCGGCGAGCGCGTCATCGCCGTCGGCACCGGCAGCGAGTACCAGTACGTTGAGGCGCTGAAGCAGTCCGGGGCGGCCATCGTTGTCCCTCTGGCGTTCCCGAAGAAGCCCCGTGTGGCCACCGCGGCCGACCGCGACGCGGTGAGTCTCAACGAGATGATGGCGTGGGAGCAGGCGCCGACCAACCCGCGCCGCCTCGACAGCGCGGGCATCATGACCGCCATTACCTCGTCCAAACTGCCCCGGGGTGCGGACTTCATGGAGAATCTCCGAGACGCCGTCGCCGCGGGCCTGAGCAAGGAACGGGCCCTGGCGATGGTGACGACGCAGCCCGCCGGGCTGATCGGGATGTCCGAGCGCCTCGGCAAGGTGGCCCCCGGTTTCATCGCGAACTTCGTGGTCATGAAGGGCGAGTTCTTCAGCCCCAAGCGCGAGGTGCGAGACGTGTGGATCGACGGCCAGCGCCACGAGATCAACCCCGCGCCCTCTCCCACGGCGGAAGCACTGAAAGGCGATTGGACGCTCGCGCTGGCGACGACCCCCGCACTGAGCCTCACGATGAAGGTCGGCGAGAAGAACGAGGTCACGCTGGAGCGGCCTGCGCCTGAAGCCCCCGCCGCCGGCCCCGGCCCCCCCCCCCCCCCCCCCCCCCCGGGCGGGG
>CAYZFW010000043.1:8785-10983 GCA_964477615.1 uncultured Phycisphaeraceae bacterium
CGCCGCCGACGGAGACAGTCCCCGCCCCGGCCCCCGCCCCCGCCCCCGCCCCCGGCGAAGAGGCGAAGAAGCCCGAGCCCAAGAAACCCGTGGCAACCAAAGCCAAGGGCGTCGTCCAGATGGAGAACCGCCTCGATTTCGCCGTGCCCGCGGCGTCCCTCGATCCCACCGCCAAGGCCACCCCAGAACCCAAGCCCGCCGAGGGCGGCGAGGCCAAGCCCGAAGACAAGGCCGACGCCCCCGGAACCCCCGGCACCCCCGGAACCCCCGGAACCCCCGACGCGGGCACCGCGCTCGTCTCGCTCATCATCGATTCCGCCACCGGCACACCCACGCTCCGAGGCGAGGCGATGCTGCCCAGCGGCGATTGGGTCGCGCTCTCCGGCACCCGCGCCGCATCTGACACCAAAGACAAGAAGGACGAGAAGAAGGACGACAAGCCCAAGCCCGCGCTCGTGAACATCCCCGAAGACCTCACGATGCCCTTCGGTGCCTACGGCCTTCCCGCCTTGCCCGCGCAGGACAGCGTCCTCATCAAGAACGCCACCGTCTGGACCAACGCCAAAGACGGCATCATCGAGAACGCCAGCCTCCACATCGCCGGCGGGAAGGTCCGCGCCGTCGGCAAGGCCCCGCTGGTCATCGACGCGGCGTTCCCGATCACTCGGGAGATCGACGCCCAGGGCCAGCACGTCACGGCGGGCATCATCGATTGCCACTCTCACACCGGCATCTCCGGCGGCGTGAACGAGGGCACCCAGTCCTGCACCGCCGAGGTCCGCATCTTTGATGTCATCAACCACACCGACATCGACTGGTACCGCCAGCTGGCCGGGGGCGTCACCGGGGCCAACCAGCTCCACGGCTCGGCGAACGCCATCGGCGGGCAGAACTCCGTCGTCAAGCACCGCTGGGGCTGCGCCACCCCCGACGACATGCGCATCGAGGGCGCGATCCCAGGCATCAAGTTCGCCCTGGGCGAGAACGTCAAGCAGGCCAACTGGGGCGACAACAACACCACCCGCTACCCGCAGACCCGCATGGGCGTGGAGACCTTCATCCGCGACCGCTTCCTCGCGGCCCGCGCGTACAAGGCCCGCTGGGACGCCTTCATGGCCCTCACCGACAACGACAAGTCGATGAACCGCCCGCCCGAGCGCGACCTGGAACTGGAGACCCTTGTCGAGATCCTCGAAGGCAAGCGCCTCATCCACTGCCACAGTTACCGCCAGGACGAGATCCTGATGCTCTGCCGCGTGGCCAAGGAGTTCGGCTTCACCATCGGCACCTTCCAGCACGTGCTCGAAGGCTACAAGGTGGCCGACGCGATCAAGGGCGCGGCGATCGGCGCCTCTTCGTTCTCCGATTGGTGGGCGTACAAGTGGGAGGTGTACGACGCCATCCCCAGCAACGGCTCGATCATGCACGATGTCGGCGTCGTCGTGTCGTTCAACTCCGACTCCGACGAGCTCGCGCGGCGCATGAACGCCGAGGCGGGCAAGGCCGTGAAGTACGGCGGGGTCCCGCCCGCGGAAGCGATGAAGTTCGTGACGCTGAACCCAGCGAAGCAGCTGAAGATCGACTCGATGACCGGCTCGATCGAAGTCGGCAAGGACGCGGACATCGCCGTGTGGTCGGGCGACCCGCTCAGCCCGACCTCGCGCTGCGTGCGGACGTTTGTCGACGGGCGCGAGCTCTTCAGCCTCGAACAGGACAAGGTCCACCGCGAGCGCATCGCCAGCGAGCGGGCCCGCATCCTTCAGAAGATGCTGGCCGAAGCGCCCGCCAAGGGCAAGGACGACGCGAAGGACAAGCCCGAGGGCGGCACCGAGGGCGGGGCATCAGGCCCCGGCGAAGGCCGACGCCGCCGCGGCGGAACCCCCGGAACTCCACCACCGCAGGACGACCTGATGGCCGGCGGCACCGCGCCCTCGCGGTCCGGCTTATTCACCATCGTCGCGGCGGGGGGCGACGACGACGAGATGGTCCGCGCCCAGGCGATCTACCGCGCCCGCCAGATCGAAGCCCGCATGGAGTACCTCCTCCGCAACGGCATCGACCCCGACATCGGCCGCCCCGGCGTCTGCGGCTGCGACCTGTAGGGGTCTACCGCGGAGGCGCGGAGGACGCGGAGAGATTCAAGAGAGAGAGAGAGAGAGAGAGAGTTGGAAGCGAGCGCCATGAACCTTCAAGCCCAC
>CAYZFW010000044.1:0-10664 GCA_964477615.1 uncultured Phycisphaeraceae bacterium
CGGCCAGAAGAAAATCGAGATGCACTTCCTGCCCGATGTCTTCGTCGAGTGCGAGGTGTGCAAGGGCACCCGCTACAACCGCGAGACGCTCGAGGTGCAGTACCGCGGCAAGAGCGTCGCCGACGTGCTGAACCTCACCGTGGAAGAGGCCGTGACGTTCTTCGAGAACCACCAGAAGATCGCCCGCTTTGTGAAGTGTCTCCACGATGTCGGTCTGGACTACATCACGCTGGGCCAGCCCAGCACGCAGCTCTCGGGTGGCGAGGCGCAGCGCATCAAACTCGCCACCGAGCTGGGCCAGGTAAACCCCGACGGCGGGGTCGGCGCGGGCGGCAAAACCCTCTACATCCTCGACGAGCCCACCACCGGCCTGCACTTCGAGGACGTGCGGAAACTCGTGAGTGTGCTCAACCGACTCGCCGACGCCGGGAACACGCTGATCGTCATCGAACACAACCTCGACGTGATCAAAACCGCTGACTGGATCATCGACCTCGGCCCCGAGGGCGGGCAGGGCGGCGGGACGATCGTGGCCTCGGGTACCCCGGAGGACGTGGTGAAGGTAAAAGCGAGTTTCACGGGGCGGTACTTGGCACCTCTGCTGGGGAAGACCTAATGCCGCGCGTGCTACGGCGTGGCGGTGCGTCTAAACCGCCGGTTCGTTCCCCGGCTTCCACTTGATATTGCAGCCGAGGCTGGGGGTCTGATTGGGGTCGGGGGATTCGCCGCGGAGTACGGCGTCGAGGGCGGCGCGGAGGTCGCGCCCTGTCACGGGCAGCGGTGTCTCGACTTTGGGGCGGCTGTCGTCGAGTTGGCCTCGGTACGCGAGTTTCATCGATCGGTCGTAGAGGAAGAAATCCGGGGTGCAGGCGGCGCCGTACGCCTTTGCCACGGCCTGCGATTCATCGAAGAGATAGGGGAACGTGTAGCCGGCCTCGCGGGCTTCGGCGGCCATCTTGTCCGGGGCGTCATCGGGATACGCGGCGGCGTCGTTGCTGCTGACGGCGACGATACCCACGCGTTTGCCGCGCGCGTGCGTGCCGCCGGGGGCGTAGTCGCGGCCGATGCGGGCGAGTTCGGCGCGGACGTGCTTGACGTAGGGGCAGTGGTTGCAGATGAACATCACCAGCAGGGCGTCGCAGCCTCGGTGGTCATCGAGAGAGACGGTGCGGGACGGGTGGCCGGAGGCGGTGTCGGGGAGTCGGAACGCCGGGGCCGGGGTGCCGAGGGCGACCATGGTTGAGGGTGTGCGGGCCATCAGGTGTTTCGTTTGGGGGAAACGGGCTCGGGGCTCGGTGCAAAGATGGTGGACTGTAGCGGCGGGTTTCGCGCTGAAGGGGGTCGAGTTGCGTGTGGTCCCCGCGGTGTTACACTAGTGTCGTCGAGCCATGGATTGGCACGGCATCCAGCGTCGGTTCGCCGCGGGTTCCCAGTGGGACCGTCGGCGGGCCTTCCTTCCCTTCGCACCGGTCACGGAGAGACCACCATGAAGCGAAGCCCCAGCGCCCTTGTGAACGAGCCTTCGACCAGCCGCACGCCCGCGCGTGGCGGTGTTCGTCGGCACGCATCCCACACGCTCGCCCAGAACGACCCCGAGAGCATCGAAGCCCCCCGCTCGGCGATGAAGCCGCGCGGGCGTGGTTCGGAGCGTGAACAGGGTCAGCGTGGGGAGGCTTCGCCGCGGATGCTGGCGCGGGTGAAGGAAGCCGTGCTGCACCTGCTTTCGCACCACGAGCGGCTGCTTTTGGTGCTGTGGTACGTGGAACGGATGACGGTGGCGGAGATCGCGCGGACGCTGAATCTGACCGAGCAGCAGGCGGACCGGATGCACGCGGATGTGCTGACGAAGCTGCGGCTTGGGGCGTGAAGGGCGTCGGGGCCGCTGGTTCTCGGCGTCGCAAGCGGTGACCATTCTGGGGTGTTCCGTCTGTGAC
This sequence comes from uncultured Phycisphaeraceae bacterium, assembly GCA_964477615.1. GTDB lineage: Bacteria > Planctomycetota > Phycisphaerae > Phycisphaerales > UBA1924 > JAFLCM01. Next base: position 1,935 of record CAYZFW010000044.1, read on the forward strand.
GGCAGTGGTTGTTTTCACCCGTTTGGGGCGTGGGGACACGTTGGATTGTGTGTGCGTGTGAACCGATAGGGCGTGAGTCGGGCGCGGTGCGGTCTGATGTTGCACCCGCCGTGAGGCCCGGCGATTGCGCGTCCGTGCGGGGTTCTTCCCTGCCGGCGGGAGGCCATGACCATGCAGACCGCCCAGACTTCTGTTGACAATGCCGGTTCCACCGCGGTGCTCGACGAGGGCACGCCGGGGACCGAGAACGAACTGCTGCAGCTCGTGACGTTCGTGGTGGGCACCGAGGAGTTCGCGGTGCCGATCCTGGCGGTGCAGGAGATCAACCGGATGATGCAGATCACCCGGGTGCCGCAGAGCCCGCCGTTTGTCGAGGGGGTGATCAACCTCCGCGGCAAGATCATCCCGGTGGTGGACCTGCGGAAGCGGTTCGGGCTGGAGGCGCGTGCGGCGACGAGCGAGAACCGGATCGTGGTGGTCGAGGTTTCCGGACGTGTGATCGGGTTCATGGTGGACAAGGTGAACGAGGTGCTGCGTGTGCCGGGGTCGATCGTTGAGCCGCCGCCGCCGATGGTGTGCGGGATCGACAGCGAATACGTGCAGAGCGTGGGCAAACTCGAGGACCGGCTGCTGATCCTGCTGGACCTTGGGCGTCTGTTTGGCGCGGAAACCGCGGCGGCGCTTGACCGCATGGGCGCGTAAGCCGATGAGCCCTTGACGCTCGTCTGAGAGGACGGGTGGCCGCGGGCGTGAATGCGCCCGCTGGGCGGTGGTTGCCGTTTGTCTGTGTGTGAACCGTTGACCCGCATCAGGAGAGCAGGATGCCCGCCGTCACGAGCGCCATGACCGATACCGAGTTCAGCACGCTGCGCAAGATCGTGTACGACCGCAGCGGGATCTACTTCCAGGACTCGAAGAAGTACGTGCTGGAGAGCCGCCTGGCGCGCCGGCTGGAAGAGCTCGAGTTCGATTCGTTCACGCAGTATCTCCAGTTCCTCACCATCGGGCCGTACCAGATGGATGAGTTCCAGGAGATGTTCAACCGGATCACGATCAACGAGACCTCCTTCTGCCGCAACCAGCCGCAGCTGGATGTGTTCGAGAACGTTGTGCTGCAGCGGTTGATCAAGGACCGCGCGGCGACGAAGCGGATCCGCATCTGGTCGGCGGCGTGCTCGACGGGCGAGGAGCCCTACACGCTGGCGATGCAGGTACACCGGACCCTCGGCGTCCGCCTGGCCGACTGGCGGATCGAGATCCTCGGCACCGACATCAGCGAGAAGGCGCTCACGACGGCCCAGGAGGGGCGGTACACGTCGTTCTCGTTCCGCGGCGTCAACCCGCTGGTCACCAAGAAGTACTTCCGCGAGGAGGGCGGGTTCTTCCAGATCGACCCCACCATCCAGAGCATGGTGACGTTCGAGCTGCACAACCTGAAGGACTCGATGGCGGCGCGGCGTCACGGCATCTGGGACGTGATCTTCTGCCGCAACGTCATGATCTACTTCGACGACGCGATGAAGAAGCAGGTGGTGCAGACGTTCCACAACCAGCTGGCTCCCGACGGGACGCTGTTCATCGGCCACTCAGAAAACCTTCGGAACATCGACGTGCCGTTCACGCCGATCGACGTGGCGGAGGCGTTCGCGTACGTCAAGAGCGATTCAGTGAAGAAGAGCGTGTGAGCGCCGCGGTGCGGACACGGAGGCAAGACCAAGATGTCGGAAGCCACGGACCCCAATCTGCTGCAGGACTTTCTCACCGAGGCGGGCGAGCTGATTGAGCAGCTCGACTCCGACCTGGTGAAGCTCGAGGCCGAGCCGACGTCGCAGGCGCTGCTCGATCAGATCTTCCGCGCGCTGCACACGATCAAGGGGGCCGCGAGCTTCCTGGACATGCCCACCGTCACGACCTTCGCCCACGCGGCGGAGGACGCGCTGAACCGGCTCCGCAAGGGCGAGGTGAAGGTCGACGCGGGGGTGATGGATGTCATGCTGCGGAGCGTGGATATCCTGCGCGGCCAGCTCGGTGAATTGAGCGGCGGCGACAAGCCGTCTGCGGGCCCTGATGATCTGATCCACCAGTTGCACGAGATCGCCGCGAGCATCCCCGCGAGCATGCGCCCGCCGGAGAGCGTGGCGAAAATGCCGGTGCCCGAGGCCGTCGCACCGACGGCTCCCGGCGTACAGCCTGCGGCGGCCGCTGGACCGGTTGACCTTGCCGGCGCGGCGTCGAAGTCGGCGCTGTCGCTCTCGCCCGAGAAGGCCGATGTGCTGGCGTTCATGGTCTCCGACCTGTTGGACTCCGTGCGGCAGATCGAGCCCGCGGCGATCCAGCTCCGCGCCTCGGCCACTCGGTCCGCGGCGGCCGCGAAACTGACCGAACTTGCGGAATCGATGCAGCCGACGGCGGACTACTACGGGTTCGCGTTCCTGAACCGGATGATCTCGATGATCGCCGCGGCAGGGGCGGCGCTGGGATCCTGCGCGGATGCGCCGGCGTCGGAGGCTTCGGTGCGGCTGTCGGCGCTGTCGCGGCTGATGACGGCGTACGCCGAGGGGCTGACACAGGGGCAGCAGTCCACGTGGGCGATCGACACGTTCGAGTCGCGCTTTGGTGATGTGTGCTGCGGGCAGCCGCTGGCATCGGACATCGCGGGGAAGCACGGCGACTCGGTTGACGGCGTGCTGATGCTGGACGGCGTGGTGCAGGGCGTGGTGAGCGCTGCACCCGTGGCCGAGGCCGCTCCGGCAGTGCCGGGCACGCCCTCGCCTTCGCCTGTGATCATCGCCGAGCCGGCGGACAAGGCCGAGCAGCCCGAGAAGACGCCCAACGACGAGGGCGGCGAGAAGAAGGAAGCGTCGGCCGCGCACGCCGAGCAGACCGTCCGTGTCGAGGTCGCGCGTCTGGAGACGCTGCTGAACCTCGTGGGCGAGATGGTGCTGACGAAGAACCAGATCCTCGGCCAGACGCGGGTGCTGCGCGAGCACGACCTGCCGCACGACGTGATGGAGAACTTCGCGTCGGTGGTGAGCGACCTGGACCGGCTGACGGCCGAGCTGCAGGTGGGCGTGATGCGCACGCGGATGCAGCCGCTGGGCAAGCTCTTCGGTCGCTACCCCAGGATCATCCGCGATCTGGCCCGCAAGACGGGCAAGTCGGTCACGATCGAGATCGGCGGCGGCGACACCGAGGTGGACAAGAGCGTTCTGGAACTGCTGGGCGACCCGCTCGTCCACATGCTGCGGAACAGCGTCGACCACGGGCTCGAAGGCCCCGAGGGGCGCGCCAGCGCGGGCAAGCCCGCGACCGGGACCATCATGCTCTCGGCCGAGCATCGCGGCGGGCACGTGTGCGTGCAGATCAAGGACGACGGGCGCGGGATCGACCGCGAGAAGGTTGCGGCGAAGGCCGTGGAGAAGGGGCTGGTGAGCGCCGACGCCGTGGCCCAGATGCCCGACGGCGACGTGTTCCGCTTCATCTTCGCCGCGGGGCTTTCGACGGCGGACAAGGTGAGCGATCTGTCCGGGCGCGGCGTAGGGATGGACGTCGTGCAGACGAACATCACCAAGCTGGGCGGGACGATCAACGTCGCTTCGGTGAAGGGCAAGGGGACGACGATCGAGATCAACATCCCGCTGACGGTGGCGATCATGCGGGCGATGATGGTGGGTGTGGGGGCGCACGAGTACGCGGTGCCGGTGATGAGCATCCACGAGATCGTGAAGCCCGAGAACACGCAGGTGCACTCGATCGCGGGTCGTCCGGTCATGCGGCTTCGCGAGAGCGTGCTGCCGCTGGTGGACTTGAGGGACACGCTCGGTGAGCCGAAGGAGAACGGCGCGTCCGGTTTCGCCGTGGTGATCGGCGTGGGCGCGGAGCGAGCGGGGCTGGTGGTGGACCGATTGGTCGGCCAGTCCGAAGTGGTGATCAAGCCCCTGGACGACGGCTACACCCAGGGCGGCCCGTTCAGCGGGGCGACGATCCGCGAAGACGGGAACGTGAGCCTGATTCTTGATGTTGTGAAACTGGTACGGAACTCTCAACCCGGCCGCGAAGCGGCCTGAAACGCCGACAAGGAGTGAGCAGCAGTGGACCCGACCTACATCATCCCGTTCATCAAGTCGGCGAAGAACGTCTTCGAGACGATGTTCCAGATGCCGCTGGAGTGCGGTGCGCCGTCCGTGAAGAGCGAGTCGAGCGCTTCGTACGACGTGTCGGCGATCATCGGCTTCGCCGGCGAGGTCGAGGGCGCGGTGGTGCTCTCGTTCCCGGAGGCGATTGCCCGGCGGATCGTGACGCTGTTCGTCGGCTCCGAGGTGACCTCGAAGGAGGACCTCTCGGACGCGGTGGGCGAACTGGTGAACATGATCGCGGGCGGTGCCAAGGCGCAGTTCACCAGCAAGAAGGTGAGCATCTCGTGCCCGTCGGTGGTGATCGGCTCGGGGCACATCGTCCACGGCAAGAAGGACATGGTGACGGTGATGATCCCCGCCACCTGCGACTGCGGGCAGTTTGCGATCGAGGTGGCGATGCGTCCCGCGGCGAACGCCGGCGCAGGCGCGGCCCCCGCCAAGCAGGCCGCGGGCGCCACGGCCTGATCCTCAGACTCCACTCTCAACCCCCAACGACCACGAACGCTCGAGCGAAGCACGCACAGCCCCACTCAACACGGGTGCCAAGGAAGCACAGCCATGAAGATCCTCCTGGTGGACGACTCGAAGACCATGCGGAACATCCAGAAGGGCATCCTCGCACAGATGGGGCACACCCAGCTGGAGGAGGCCCAGGACGGTCTGGACGCCATGAGCAAGGTGTTCAACTTCCAGCCCGACCTGCTGCTGGTCGACTGGAACATGCCCAATATGGACGGGCTGACGTTCGTGAAGCAGTACCGCGCCAAGGGCGGCAAGTCGCCCATCATCATGGTCACGACCGAGGCGGAGAAGACCCGCGTCATCGAGGCCATCAAGGCGGGTGTGAGCAACTACGTCGTCAAACCGTTCACGCCCGACATTCTGGCGCAGCGGATCAACGAGACCACGGCGAAGGCGCCGGCCGCCGCGGCCTGATGAGAATGGGCCGCGCCGGCGCGGCGGTGCTCGCGAAGAATGGAGTTGTGTGTTTGGTGTGTGGTTGACCCCGCGGGTGGTGCCGCGGGGTTGGATGCAGGGCGCCCGTCCGCTTGCGGCGGCGCTTCCGGTGGAGGTGGAACATGTCGGTTCCGGTGGCCGAGGCGTCGGCTCGGGTGGTGGTATCCAACAACGCAACGCTGGCGGAAGTCGTGCTGCGCGCGCCGGACGCACCCGAGGGGGGCGCGGCGGACGCGACGATCGACGTGCCCGTGGAGTTGTGCCTTGGCCTTGCGGCGGAGTCGGGGGTGCGGCTTGCCGCCGATGCGATGTCGAACCTCAAAGACGCGTGCAAGGCGCTGAAGCCCGGCGAGGAGCGGCGCATCGAGATCGCCCGCGGCACGCCGCCGAGGCACGCGGTCCACGGCTCGGTCTCATGGAATGTGAAGTCAGGCGAGGAAGGCGCGGAACCGGTGGGTGGCGGCGACGGCGCGGAGGGCACCGATCATTACCAGCGCACGGCATATCTCATGGTCAAGCGTGGCGACGTGCTCGGGGTGCTGAACCCCCCCACCGCCGGACAGGACGGCGTGGACGTTACTGGGCGCGTGCTGGCCGCGAGGGCGGGGAGGCCGGCACGGCTGCGCCTCGATGACTCGATCCTCGCGGACGCGCGGGGCAATCTCATCGCGCAGCGGGACGGGGTGCTGACCGTTGGGGCCGACCGGGCCACGGTGAGCGATCTGCTGGAAATCCAGCAGTTTGTTGATTTCTCGACGGGGCACGTTGACTTCGCCGGCGAGGTGCTTGTTCACAAGGGCGTGCGCGATCTGTTCCGCGTGACGGCGGCTGGCGGGATTACCGTTCGCGGGCTGGTGGAATCGGCCACGCTGGAATCGGGCGCTTCGATCTCGGCGCAGGGCGGCCTTGCAGGGCGCGGCAAGGGGCAGCTGCTGTGCAAGGGCGACCTCGAGGCCCGGTACATCTCGGGGTTCTTCTGTCTCATCGGCGGCGACCTGCGGTTCGACCGCGAGATCATCGATTCGACCGTCGAAGTCGGCGGGAGGGTGCTCTCGACCAACGGGACGATCATCGGAGGCACGCTCACGTGTGTCGGCGCAGTGACGGTGGGGACCATCGGCGGTGGATCGGGGACGGCGACACGGGTCGTTGTGGGTTCGGTGCCGTCGCTGGAGCCGCGGCTGAACAAGCTTGAGATGCTGATCGGCGAACTGACCGAGCGCCAGCGCAAGGGCCAGGAAGAGCTCCGGCAACTGACCCGCCCCGGGCGGCGGCTCGGCGGGTCCGAGAAGGAACGCACGACCGAACTGACCTTCCAGATGCAGACCGACCTCGCGGCCCTGGGGAAGGCCGAAGCGGCGCGTGAACGTCTGCGCCAGATTATCGACGGGCTAAGCACGATCGACGTGACGGTGGCGTCGGAAGTGCTGCCGGGGGCCGTCTTCCGCTGCGGCAACCGCGACTTCCGCGTGAGGGAGCGTCTGAAAGGGCCGATCAGAATCACGAGGAACCCGCGCGGCCCCACAGGCGAGTTGCTGGTCCGCAGGACCGACACGTCGTCCCCACCGGTGCGCTTCGCTGAGTTCTGTGACCTTCGTTCTGCTCCCGTTCCCGCCCTTGCCGCCTGAGGCCACGAATGCCTGAGAACCTGCCCAAGATCCGCGTTGTTGTGGTGGACGATTCCGCGTTCATGCGGAAGGCGGTGTCGTCGATGCTGGCCGACGACCCCGAGATCGAGGTGGTGGGGATCGCCCGCAACGGCGCCGAGGGGCTGGAGATGGCCCGGACGCTGAAGCCCGACGCGATGACGATGGACATCGAGATGCCCGAGATGGACGGGCTGACGGCGCTGCAGCGGATCATGGCCGAGTGCCCGACGAACGTGGTGATGTTGTCTTCCCTGACGACACAGGGCTCGCACGCCGCGCTGACGGCGCTGTCGTACGGCGCGGCTGATGTGCTGGCGAAGGATCAGTCGCACATCTCGATCAACATTGTCAAGATCAAGGAAGACCTCAACCGTCGCATCAAGGCGCTGGGCCGCTCGGTGACGCCGCGTCGCCGGCCGAAGCCGCCGGCCCCGGTGGTGCGGGCCGAGACGCTGTCTCCGGCGCGGCTGGAGATGGTGTGCATCGGATCGAGCACGGGCGGGCCGCCGGTGGTCGAGCGGGTGCTGCGCGAGGTGCCCGCGGGCTTCCCGGTTCCGATCGTGGTTGCCCAGCACATGCCCGAGGTGTTCACGAAATCGATGAGCGAGCGGCTGGCGAACGTGTGCAAGGTGCCTGTGATCCACCTTGAACAGGGCGCGACGCTGATGCCGGGACGCATCCACATCTGCCCCGGCGGCCAGAACACGCACATCAAGCGCATCGGCGGGCGGTTCAGCGTGACGATCAACCGCGAGCCGTCCTCCACAATCTACTACCCCAGCGCGGACGCGCTGCTCTTCTCGGCCGCGACCTCGTGCGGCGCGGGGACGCTGGCGATCATCCTCACGGGGATGGGCGAGGACGGCGTGAAGGGGGCCGCGGCACTCAAACAGGCCGGCGGCGTGATCGTGGGCCAGAGCGCCGAAACGTGTGTGGTCTACGGCATGCCGCGAGCGGTGTACGAGAAGGGCCTGGCGTCGGCGATGCTGCCGCCCGAAGAGCTCGCGGCCTCGCTGGCGAACGCGGGCAAGCCCGCGGCGCTGCGCAAGGCGGGGTGATCGGCAAACCGTTCTCGGACGGTGGATTTCCCTTGCGTGGCGGTTCCGCTCGGGGTAGTTTCCTTGGAGCGAGCGGCCGCCGGCGGATGGGTTGCGTGTGACCTGCACGCGCCGCCGGAACGGTCCACTCGCGGAGCAAGGAGAAAGCCCATGACCCGAGTTGTTCGCGTGCTGCCCGTGTTTGCTCTTTTGGTGGCGGCGCTGACGGCGGTGTTCGCGTTCAGCCCAGCCGCGATGGCCGCGAGGCTGACGCCCGAGGAGATCGCGGAGCGGAACCGCGTGAAGGCGCAGCAGATCGCTGACAAGGCGCTGCTGAGCATCGAGAAGGCCCTGGGCAAGAGCGAGGGGCGGTTCGACAACCTGTACGAGGCCGCGGTGCGGAACATCGACAAGCTGCTGGACCGCAACGTCCGTGACTTCGCGAAGTACCAGCGTGCCGTGGCTTCTGCGGTGACGAACGTGAACAAGGACTCGGCCAAGACGCTCGCCGGTGTGGCCAAGACCGTTGCCTCCACGCAGAAGTCGATCCAGAAACTGAATCAGCCCGAGGTGCTGGCGACGTTCATCGGCCAGGCGGGGCAGAAGGTCGCGGCGTTCGCCGGGCCCAGCACCGAGGCGATCGCGCGGCTGCAGGACAAGTTGCTCGAGGTGCAGGAACTGCTGCAGAACCTCGAGCCGTGATGGGCCAGGGCCTCGTGAGGGCCTCGGATTCTGCTTGAACGAACGAAGCCCGGCGAGAAGTCGCCGGGTTTTTTCTTTGGTCGGATCGCGCGGATCGACCGGGTCGTGGTTGCTACTGCGGCGGGGCACGGCGGTGGCGCCGTACCCCGCCGCACCCCGGCACCGGAGACTTGTGTGCGGTCCGCGCGCGTCAATGAAAAAGGGCACGGATTCCGTGCCCATTCGGGTAATCCAACCTGGATGAGGACG
>CAYZFW010000045.1:0-10615 GCA_964477615.1 uncultured Phycisphaeraceae bacterium
GCCGCCGTCGATCGCGATGATCGCGGCGATGGGTTCGGCGGGCTGGTGACGCTGGTGCTGTTGGGCGCGGGCGTGGCGCTGGTGATGCGGAAGTACGTGGCTCGGCCGCTGCACCTTGTCTGGGTTGCGCTCGCGGTGCTGTCGGCGTGCTGGTCCATGTATCTCCAGATCGGGCAGTCTCAGCAAACCAAGCAGTGGGTTCGCGACAACCCGAGTTCCAAGTTCGCTCAGGCCCAGAACCAGGGCGCGAGCGGGCTGGTTGAGGTCGGTGCGTGGATCATCGGCCTTGCCGTCGGGCTGGGGTACCCGACATTCTGCGGCATCTGGTTCGGCCTTGTGAAGAAGAAGCCCGAGGAATACACCCGCGGCGTCGAGCAACTCATGTGAGCGGTGTCGTTGGACCAGAACTGGGGCCACCCGGACTCCGGCACCGGCGTTGCGGTTGTCCCGGCGCATGAGACGCCCAACGGTCCGACTCACCCTGCTTGTTGCGCTCCTGGGCGCAGTCTTTGCGCTCTCGCCGCGCACGGTCCACGCCATCACGGTGCAGGACCTTGCGGCCCTTCAGGGGCACGGCGAGTCCAAGGTCTGGGGCTTCGGGTTTGTCGTTGGGCTGCAGGGCACCGGCGACGGCGGCGACTTCCTGCCCGCCGCGAGGCAGGTGGCCAAGCTGCTGGAGCGCGGCGGGAACCCGGTGCCGCGGGTCGAGGAACTCGCCAAGGGGAAGAACATCGCCATGGTCATGGTCACCGCGACCATCAAGGAAACCGGCGGGAAGCGCGGCGACCGGATCGACTGCCAGGTGCAGGCGATGCACTCGGCCCAGAGCCTCGAGGGCGGCAGGCTGTTCATCACGCCGCTGCAGGGGGCGCTGCCGGGTCAGGGCGTGTACGCCATGGCCGACGGCGAGATCACGCTGGAAGGACCGACCAAGACCAGCGGCGTCGTCCGCGCCGGGGCGCAGATCATCTCGGACATCAATATGGAAGTGATCGAGCCGGACGGAACGATCACGCTGAACGTCCGCCCCCAGTGGGCCCAGTGGACGACGACGAAACTCCTGGCCAACGTGATCAACCAGGACCGACGCGGGTTCGTGGATTCCTCGCTGGAGATCGCCCGGGCCATCGACGCGCGCACTGTGGTCATCCAGATCCCCGAGCCGGAACTCGACAACCCCGCGAACTTCATCGGCGACATTCTCGCGATCCAACTCGACGGTTCGCTGCTGAATCTGCCCGCCGTGGTGCAGGTGAACGAGAAGAAGGGGACGATCGTGGTGACGGGGAACGTGACGATCAGCGGGGTGCTGATCTCGAGCAAGAACCTGACGATCCAGACGGTGACGCCGCCGGTGACGCCCACGAGCACCAACCCGCAGGTGCAGCGGACAAGCTGGGGTCGTGTGGGCCAGCCGCAGGAATCGAGCGTGGCGAGGCTGGACGACCTGCTGCAGGCGCTGCGGGCGCTGGACATGCCGGCGAGTGAGCAGATCGCGTTATTGAAAGAGATTCACAAGACGGGCCGGCTGCACGCGGCGTTTGTCGTGGAGTGAAGATGACTGCGTTCCCAACGGCCATCACGAGTTCCAACGCGGCCCCGCTGCTGGGCTTTGGCGGCACGCCGGGCGTGCTGGATCGTTCCGGGGTCGGAGGCGGAGGCGGGGGCGCCGGGGTTTCATGGGAGACGTTGGCGAGGCGGCTGCAGGCGGGGAACGCCAGCGAGCGAGTTCCGGGCGCACCCTCGATGGACACCGGCCTGACCGCCACTGTGCCCGGCCTGCGCGGTTCCGCCCCGACGGCGCTGAGCATCAAGCCAGGTGATGAGATCACGCCGGAGCAGGCCCGGAAGGCCGCGGAAGAGTTCGTCTCGATGTCGCTGGTGCAGCCTGTGTTGGCGGAACTTCGGAAGATGAACAAGGCGTACGGGGCGTTTGCGCCTGGAGCACACGAGAAGCAGTTCGGCCCGCTGATGGACGCCGAGATCGCCATGCGGATGACCAAGGCGCAGAACTTCCCGCTGGTGGACGCCGTGGCACGCAACCTGCTGGAGTACAGCCAGCGACAAGCGCCCTCCGCCGCTGATTCGAAACCGGGCGGCGTGAACGATTCCGTTGAAATCAAGGCCATGACATGATCCCGACCCACCACACCGACATCGCGACAGCCCAGCCCATCGTCGACCCCGAGGCGGCCGAACTGGAGCGGGTCTTGCGCTGCATCGCGCAGGAATATGAGTGCCTCGGCCGGTGCGCCGTGGAACGCCGGGCCGCGATGCGCCGAGCCGATACGCAGGGGCTCGCGCGCTGCATCAGCGACGAGAACCGGGCGGTGCAGGCCCTGGCTGATCTTGAGCGGCAGCGGATGGTGGTGGTGGAGGCGATCGCGGCCCGGATCGGCGTGCCCACACGCAGCCAGACGCCGGTGAGCCAGATCGCCGGGAGCCTGCCTGAGCCCACTCGGACGCGGCTGCTGACGCTGTCGGGGAGCCTGAAGGAGTTGATGGAGCAGGTGATGCGGCTGAACGACTCGACGCGCCGCGCCGCCGAGGCGCTCTCGGCCCACATGGAAGGGCTGATGCGTCACGTCGCGGCCAGACTCAACCACGCCCAGACCTATGGGCCGCGCGGCGTGGTGGGGGCGGGGCCGCGCATCGTGAGCGGGCTGGACTCGGTGGGGTGAGGGGGGAGTGTGGCCCCCCCTTTGCTGAGCGTTTCCCATGAGCCTCTCCAGTTCGCTGCATATCGGGCAGTCAGCGCTCGCCGCCAGTCAACTCGCGCTCCAGGTGACGGGCAACAACCTGGCGAACGCGGCGACGCCGGGGTATCACCGCCAGCGGGTGGACCTTGCGCCGGTGCAGGGTCAGCAGATGGGTCAGCGGCTGAACGTTGGCCGCGGGGTGGGGGTGCAGGAGATCCGCCGGTTGATCGACCCGGCGCTGCAGGCCCGGGTGCGCGACGCCGCCTCGGCCGAGAGCGCCGCACGCGTGTCCCAGTCGGTGCTCGAGCAACTCGAAACGATCACCAGCGCCACCGGCAGCGGCGAGAACGACCTCTCCACCCTCCTCACCCGTACCTTCAACGCCTTCAGTGAACTCGCGAACAACCCCGCGTCGCCCACGTCCCGGGCGGCGGTGATCGAGCAGGGGGCTTCGCTGGCGGGGAACCTGCGCGACCTGCGCCGTCAGTTGATCGGTCAACGCGGGCAGGTGGACGCCCAGACGGGCGACGCCGTGCGCCAGGCCGACAGCCTGCTGCAGCAGGTGGCCGACCTTAACCTCGCCATCATCACCTCCGAGGGCGGCCAGGGCGGGAACAACGGCAACGGCAACCTGCGCGACCAGCGCGACCGCCTGCTCGGCCAACTCGGCGAACTGATGGACATTACGGTCATCGACCGCGGCAACGGCGCGGTGGACGTGCTGGCCAACTCCACGCCGCTCATCCTGGGCACCAGCGTCACGAGGCTGGAGTTCCGCGTCGCCTCGGACGGTTCCGAACTCACCGCCAAGGTCATCAACCCCGCCAACAACGAAGAAATCACCATCACCTCGGGCACCATCGGCGGGCTGTTGGCCAACCGCACCGGCAGTGTTGAGCGCACCATCGAGGACCTCGACCGCCTCACCTCGACGCTCATTTTCGAGGTGAACTCCATCCACGCCCAGGGACGGCCCGCGTCGGTGCTCCGTGACATCACCGGCTCTCTGCAGGTCGCGGTCCCCGATCAGACGCGGGCCTTCAACGACCCCGCCAACCTGACCATCGATCAGCTTCCTTTCGCCCCTCGCAACGGTTCATTCGTCGTCCGTATCACCGATGCCAACGGCAACGCCTCGACGACGCGCATCAGCGTGGACCTCGACGGCCTCACCAACGCCGGCGTTCCCGGCACCGCCGACGACACCTCGCTCGCGTCCCTCGTCGCCTCGCTGAACACCGTCACGAACCTCACCGCCCAGATCACCCCGGCGGGCGAACTCCGGCTCACCACCGCCGCGGGGTACGACGTTTCGTTTGCCGATGATTCATCGGGCGTGCTGGCGACGCTGGGGATGAACTCGTTCTTCACCGGGACCAGCGGCGAGGACATCGCCGTGCGCGCCGACCTGCGGGCCGACCCGACAAAGCTCACCATCGGCTCCGACCCCGGCAAGAACGAGGCGGCCCTGGCGATCGCCGGGCTGCGCACGAAGAAACTCGACTCGATCACCGGGCAGTCGCTGAACGACCTGTGGTCGTCATCGACGGGGCGGAACGCTGTGGCTCTGCAATCGGCGAACGCCTCGCTGGAATCCCTGGGAACGGTCCGTCAGAGCCTCGAGGCCCAGGAAGCGGCCCTCAGCGGCGTGAGCAGCGACGAGGAGTCCATCAACCTCATCACCTACCAGCAGCAATACCAGGGGGCGGCAAGGTTTATCAGCGTCATCAACGACCTGACGCAGGTGCTGCTGGGGCTGGTGTAGGTGGAGCAGGCACGTAGGGAATGAGGCACGAAGGCACGGAGGACGTGCCTGTGGGGAGGCGGGCTTTGCGCGGTGCCCATAACGCGGTGGCGGAAGCTCGCCGTTTCGATATCCCGAGGCCAAGTTTGGGTTTCTCGCGGGTTTGGCACCATAACCCACGATGGTGGGGGTTAGGCTGATCCGGTGACGGTGTGACTGCGCCGTTCCTGATCTGCCCGCGCGGAGCGAGTGACCGCGTGGATTGCCGGCATCTCGTGGGCGGCGGTGTCGCTTCCCTCCCGGCTGATGGTTCACTCCGCCGTTTGGAAGGACGCCCGTCCGATGATGACGCCACGCACACGCCGAGGGGGGTTTGCCGCCCATGTTCTGCTTTCCGCCGTCACGCTTGCTGTGGTCAGTGGCGGCGCCGTTTCGGCGCGCCAGGTGGCCATCGAAGACGACGGGGCCGCGGCGGAACAGTCGGCGTACCTGGCGCGGGTCAGCCCGCGCATGTCGCCCGACCTGCGTGCGCGGATGCTGTGCTGGCCCGACAACCTGCCGCCGGAGGCGGTGGAGCGGATCATGCGTGAGAACCAGTTCCTTCCGCCGGGAGTGTTCGGGCCGCCCGATCCCGACCGGTTCTGGATCGACAACACGGTGTGGACGGGCGACGGGAACCAGGGTCCCAGCGGGCAGGCAACGCGGGCGCGGCTGACCTATTCGTTCCCCGCCGACGGCACGACGTGGGGGCTCTCGAACATCAGCGCCACGGGGCCCAACGTGCTGAACGCGAGTTTCAACACGACGTTCGGCGCGGCGAACAACGACCGTGGACGCGAGCACGTCCGCCAGGGCTTCGCCGCCTGGCACAAGTACGTTGGTCTCGATTACGACGAGGTCGCCGATGACAACACGGCCATGACCTCGAGCCCAACCCGCGTGGCCACCCGCGGCGACACCCGCATCGGCGGGCGCGCCTTCGGCACAGGCTCGTTCCTCGCATACAACGGCTTCCCCTCGCCCACCGGCGTCTTCGGTGCCAACGGTGGCGGCGGCGGCGATATGTGCATCAACACGTCCTTTTTCCGCTCCACAGAGTTCAACAACACCGCGAACCTGTACCGCTACTTCCGCAACGTTATCGCCCACGAGCACGGGCACGGCACGGGCAACATCCACTCCGTCCCCTGCAACAACACCAAACTCATGGAGCCGTTCATCTCAACGGCGTTCGACGTCGTGCAGGTCGATGACCGCCGCGGCGGGGGCCGCAATTACGGCGACCGTTTCGCGGGCAACAACTCCGCGGCCAACGCCGTGAACGTCGGCGACCTCACGACCAAGTCGTACATCGCCCGGTTTCTGAGCACCAACGGGAGCACCGGACCGAACGATACCAACCAGGATTGGTTCAGGTTCTCACTGAGCAGCGCTCAGACCGTCACGATCACCGTCACACCGGTGTCGATCACGACTGGCGGCGGCATCTACACCGCCGGGCAGCAGAGCAGCAGCTGCTCGGGCGCGACGGCGGCGATCAACGGGCTTCAGGCGGGCAACCTGAACGTCTCGCTGAGGGACAACGCCGGGACCACGAACCTGTTCCCCGCCCAGGGCAACACCGCCGCAACTGGCGTCGCCGAGACCATCAGCGCCGGCAGCCTCTCCGCCGGCACCTACACCGTGCAGGTCATCGACGTCGGACCGAACCCCGCCGCGAACCAGGTCGTTCAGCTCTACGACATCGAGATCCGGGTCACCGGCACCCTCGCCGACCCGTGGCCCATCGCGGGCATCAACAAGCGCGTCGCCGCCAACACCAACTGCTGGCTCATGGGCGACATGAACTCGCAGACCAACGAGACCGGCGCCACCCTCAACAACGCGTCGTACGACTGGGACTCTGACGGCGACGGCACCTTCGACACCCTCGATCAGCCCCAGTTCTTCCGCACCTATCCCTCCAACGGCGTCTACCCCGTCACCCTCCGGCTGACGGACTCCAACGGCCGCTCCGCCACCGACACCATCAATGTCACCGTCTTCGGCGCCACCGCCTCGCTCAGCACGCTCGCCCCGGGCAACGGCTTCTCCGGTTCAACCGTTCCCGTGACGATCAACGGCGCGAACCTCAAGGGGCTCACGAGCGCCTCGCAGGTCACAGTCTCCGGCTCCGGTGTCACGGTCATCGGCACGCCTGTGCCGAACGCGCTGGGCACGCAGGTGACGGGGCTTTCGTTCCAGATCGCCCCCGGCGCGGCCGCGACGCTCCGCAGCGTCAGCGTGACAAACTCTGACGGTTCCGGCACCGCCAGCGGCAACGCGACACTCAACAGCGCGTTCCTCGTGCAGACACCGCCTACGCCCCCCGGCCCCTTCGATCTGTCCTCGCCCGCGGACGGCGCGGCCAACGTCAGTCTCACGCCCACCCTGTCCTGGACCGCAGCCTCGGCCGCCGACACTTACACCGTCACGCTCTCGAGCAGCCCGAGTTTGACCCCGGCGCTGCTCACGCAGTCCGGCCTCGTGGCCACGTCTTTCGTGGTTCCCGGCGGGACGCTCTCCCAGGGCAACACGTACTACTGGGGCGTCATCGCAACCAACATCAACGGCGATACCGCATCGACACCCGCCGCGTTTGTGTTCTCGACGGTCCCGCCCCCGTGCGTCGGCGACCTCGACAACGACGGCAACCGTAACGTCAACGACCTGACCATCTTCCTCGCCCAGTTCGGCACCTCGGTCACACCGGGCACCGGCGGCGACTTCGACGCCAACGGCGTCGTCAACGTCGCGGACCTCACCGTCTTCCTGGGCAACTTCGGCGTCCCCTGCCCCTGAGGGCGGCGGCCAAAGGCAGAATGACATGAGAACTTGGGCGGAGGGCATGAAGTGTGCCCTCCGCCTTTTTTTCTTCCGTGCTGCACGTCCCGCACTTCCGAACGCCCGAGAACCGGCACCAAGGTGGGTTGCCCGCTGATTCCTCACCGCGACCCCGAACCTCCGCCGGACCATCTTCGGGAGAGTGCCGATGTCCTGTTCCAAACGGGGCATTCGGCCCGTACATTTGTCCTGCGGCGGTTGTGCCGCGGCGGTTCCGGCGTGTGTGCCACGTGGGTGCCGGGAGTTCCGCTCAGGACCGGATCTGGAAAATCGGGCGCGAGTGCCGGCGATCTGCCGGGCGCGGTGCCGAAAGCAAGAGGAGTGCGAGATGTCGCTTCAGAAGGCCTTGATGAGCGTGGGTGCGTTGAGCGCCCTGACCGTCGCCGCGACCGCCGGGGAACCGGTGGCGCTGCTGACTCCCGTGGCGTCCGAGTCCGCGGCCGAGGTGTCAAAGCCGCTCACGCTGGCGGAGCGCTGGGGCGCCCCGAAGACCTGCGAGGCCGAGCACAAGCTCCCTGCCGCGCTCGAGGCCGCGCTTGAGAAGTACACCAAGCCCTTCCCCGACCCCAAGGCCAAGCGGGCCGAGGTGATCGAGAAGATCAAGTATTCCAGCGCGTGCTTCTACGCCCGCACGCCCGAGGACTACGAGCGCCTCGTCCGCCTCTACGATCTCCTGCCCCCGTCGATGCTGAATGAAGACCGCTTCGTCAGCGACAGCACCGTGTTCGTCGGCAACGGCGGCGTGCAGTTCGGCGCCTCCGGCCGCGCCCAGCCCATCAGCCTCACCATCTCGTACCCCGCCGACGGTGTGCAGTGGGGCACCAGCGCTGGCTTTGGCGTTGGTCCCAACGTGCTGAACGCGAAGCTCGCCGGATTCTTCGGCGTCTCCAACGTCGACCGCGCCCGCGAACTCATCCGCCAGGCCTTCGGCTCGTGGCGTCGCAACGGCGGCATCATCTACACCGAAGTCGCCGACGACAACACCATCGAGACCACCGGCACCGGCCGCACCGCCGCCCGCGGCGACGTCCGCATCGGCTCGTACTCGCTCGACGGTTTCTTCAACGTGCTGGCGTATAACAACTTCACCAGCAGCGGCAGCGACATGAATTACGACGCCGACGACTTCGCCGCCGGCTCGTTCTACGACTCCTCGAACTCGTTCCGCTTCTTCCGCAACGTGACGGCCCACGAGCACGGGCACGGCATGTCGTACATCCACAGCGTCCCCTGCAACGGCACCAAGCTGATGGAGCCGCAGGCCACCGACGTGTTCGAGATGGTCGTCAACGACGACCGGCGCGGCATCCAGCGGAACTACGGCGACCGCTTCGCCGACAACAACTCGCCCACCGTCGCCACCGATTTCGGCAACCTCACCAGCCCCTCGGTGCGCAGCGTGATCGAGCGTGACCTCTCGACCAACGGCACCGCCGGGTTTGACAACTCCGACGAGGACTGGTTCCGGTTCACTCTCGGCTCGGCCCAGAACGTGGTCATCACCGTCGATCCGACCGGCGGCTCGTACACCACCGGTCAGCAGTCGAGCGGCTGCTCGGGCACCACCGCAACCGTGAACGCCGAACAGGCCGGCAACCTCAATATCGAGCTGCGTGATTCGACGGGCGCGGCGGTCCTCCAGACCGCGGCCTCCGCCGCCGCGGGCTCGAACGAGGTGCTGACGGCCAACGGCCTCGCCGCGGGCACCTACACCGTGCGCGTGTTTGACGTCGGCCCCAACGCCGCCGTCAACCAGATTCTTCAGACCTACGACCTGACGGTCGCGGTCGCGGGCGCGACGGCCCCGCCTCAGGCCATCGCGGGCATCAACAAGCGCATCGGCCAGGGCTTCCCCTGCTGGTTCCGTGGCGACCTGAACAGCCGCCCCCTCCAGCCCGGCGCCTCGATCACGCTGTACCAGTGGGACTTTGAGAACGACGGCACGTTCGACGCCTCCGGCGCCGAAGCGAGCACCGTCTACACCACCGTCGGCCTGCGCACCGTCCGTCTCCGCGTGACCGACTCCAACGGCCGCACCGACGACGACACCATCACGGTTGACGTCTTCAGCGCCGTCCCGCCGCCTGCCCCCGGTGCGTTCAACCTCGTCAGCCCCACCAACGGCGGCAACACCACCGACACCACCCCGACCCTCGACTGGTCGGATGCTTCGAACGTTGACTTCTACCGCCTGACCTTCGATAACAACTCCGACTTCAGCAGCCCCATCATCAACAACTTCGATGTCTTCGGTTCCAGCGAGGTCACCCTCTCGCCCGGCACCGCCACCGTCGGTAACACCTACTACTGGCGCGTGACCGCCCACAACGCCTTCGGCACCACCGCGATGACCCCCGCCACCGGCTCGTTCAGCGTCATCAACGTGCCCCCGCCCTGCCCCGCCGACCTTGACAACAACGGCGTCATCAACGTCGTTGACCTCACCATCTTCCTGGGCAACTTCGGTACGGCCGTCTCGCCCGGCTCCAACGGCGACCTCGACGGCAACGGCCTCGTCAATGTCGTTGACCTCACCATCTTCCTGGGCGTCTTCGGCACCGCCTGCTGAGCCTTCGATCGCCTGAGTCACATCGCAAAGGCCGCCCCGCAACGGGCGGCCTTTTTCATTCGCCGCAACGGCTCCGGGGGGGCTTACCATCCCGCGTGCCCATCACCTTTGAGCAACCCCTCTGGCTGTTGGCGGCGCTGCTGGCGCTGCCGATGGCGTGGGTCGGATTGAAGTGGCTCGGCGCGATGTCGGGTCCGCGCCGTTGGTCCGCCGTGGTGCTGCGGGCGGTGCTTGTCGGGCTGATCGCCTGCATGCTCGCCGGTGCGGCCGCCGTGCGCACCACCGACCGTGTGGCGGTGGTCGCGGTGATCGACGCCTCCGACTCCGTCCGCCAGTTCGCCTCGCGATTCGGCGACATGCCCACGGACGACAAGGGCCGCGCCCTCGCGTGGGACGCCGCGGTGAAGAAGTGGCTCGAGACCGCCCGATCCGAGCGCGGCGTCGACGACCTCGTCGGCGCCGTGGTCTTCGACGGCACGTCCACCGCCCTCTCGGTACCCACCGCCGCGGGCGACTTCGACTTCACCTTTGACCAGCGCGGCGCCCAGGGCACGGACATCGAGGGTGCCCTGCGCTTCGCCCGAGCCCTATTCCCCGCCGGGGCCAACCGCCGGCTCGTGCTCGTCAGCGACGGGAATCAAACCAGCGGCGACGCGTTGGCCGCCGCGTCGGAACTCGCGGCTGACAAGGTCCCCGTCGACGTCGTCCCGCTCTCGTACA
>CAYZFW010000046.1:0-10496 GCA_964477615.1 uncultured Phycisphaeraceae bacterium
GCGGGCGGGCGGGCTCGGCGAAGGACACGTGGCCGACGGGGAAGGGGTTCGAGTTCAATCTCGCGGCGCCGATCCAGGGGGCGGTGCGGACGCCCGCTTGCCCGTGCGAGTTTTCGGGGCGGTACCGCTGGACCGTTGTGCGGGAGCGGCAGGACCTTGTGGACCGGCTGAGCGCGTACGGGAACCAGACGAACCTCGCAGTGCGGAACCTGCGGTCGCTATCGCGGATCAACGTGCAGACGGTGAACGAGACGGGGCGGCCGTCGTCGTACCGGGTGTTCGACGGCGAGGGAAAGTGGTACCCGCTCTCGGCGGAGCAGCTACGCCTGGCGTGCAACACCGTCGCGCCGGGGCGGGCACCGGTGGACGCCAAGACGCGGGTGTTCAGCGGCGATCTCAACTTCACGTTCGCGGGCGAGAGCGTGCGGATCGACGGGCGCGGGTTCGGGCACGGGGTGGGGCTGTGCCAGTTCGGGGCCGAGGGGCAGGCGCGGCAGGGGCGGGGGTTTGTGGAAATTCTGCGGTCTTACTATCCGGGCGCGGTGGTGGAGCGGGCGTATTGACCTGAATTCAGCGCGGGGGTCTACCATTCGACATGGTGCAACTGGCTCAATTTCCCCGCATCACGTTCGACCCCGGCGTCATGGGCGGCAAGGCCTGCATCCGCGGTACACGCGTCACCGCGAGCATGATTGTGGGGTTCATGGCCAACGGCGCGACGGCGGAGGAGTTGGTTCGGCTCTACCCGTACCTGGAAGCAGAGGACATCCGTCAGGCGCTTGGCTATGCCTCATTCTTGATGGGCGGTGAGCGGACCGAGCCTCTATCCAAGGCGTCATGAGATTTGTCGTCGATATGAATCTCTCGCCGGATTGGGCAGCGCTGCTCATTGAGTCTGGCTTCGAAGCCGCACACTGGAGTATCCTTGGCCCGAACGCCGCGCCAGATTCGGTGATTGTTGAATGGGCGCGCAGGCATGCATCCGTGCTCATCACGCTTGATGTCGGGATCGGCACAATGCTGGCACTCACCGCTGCATCGGGGCCATCGGTCGTGATCCTTCGACTTGAGAGGCCGAGTCCGCGTGAGCATGGGTCGCGGGTGGTCATCGGTCTTCGAGCCTTCGAAGACGAACTGCGCGCTGGCGCTCTGCTCACGCTTGATTCGACTGGGCAGCGTGTCCATTTGCTCCCTATCGGACGCCGGGCTAGCAACTGACACCATGCCCCACTCCCTCCCCAACACCCTGAAGAATGCCTCCACGCGGCGTGCGGCGCTGGCGCTCCGGGCACCGGCGAAGGTGAACCTGGCGCTCGCCGTGGGGCCGCCTCGGGAGGGCGACGGGTTTCACCCCATCTGCTCGTGGATGTCGGCGGTGTCGCTGGCGGATGATCTGGACCTTGTGCGGCTGGAGGACGACCGGCTGAGCCGCTTCGCGATCGTGTGGGCCGAGGACGCGCCGCGGCCCAGCCCGATTGATTGGCCGATCACCAAAGACCTGGCGGTGCGGGCGCACGCGCTGCTCGAGGCCGAGTGCGGGCGGAGCCTGCCGGTGCAGATGAAACTGACCAAGCGGGTGCCCGTGGGGGGCGGGCTGGGGGGAGGGTCGTCGGACGCCGCGGCGATGCTGGTGGGCGTGCGGGGGCTGTTCTCGCTGGAGATCTCCGACCAGCGGCTGCGGGAACTGGCGATGAAACTGGGCAGCGACGTGGCGTTCTTTCTGGGTGAGAGCGAGGGCGGCGCGTGGTCTCGGGCGGCGATTGTCGAGGGCTTCGGTGAGCGGCTGACAGGCGTGGGAACGCACGACGCTCACCTGGTTCTGATCTTCCCCGAGTTCGGCTGCCCGACGGGGCCGGTCTACAAAGCGTTCGATGCGCTTGGGCCTGGCGTGCTGCGCGAGCGCGAGGTGCATGATTTGGCCCGGCGAGCGCGGATCGAAAGCGATGGGCTTTTCAATGATCTCGCGGCGGCAGCAGAGGTCGTTGCGCCTGGGCTGCGCCCACTCCGACAGCGGGCGGCGGAGATCGCGTGTCGGCCCGTTCATGTGACCGGGAGCGGGAGCACGATGTTCGCCGTCGCGGACTCGGCGGGTCACGCCGCGGCGCTGCGCGATGAACTGGTGGCGAGCGTGCCGAATGTCGCGGCGGTCACGGTGTCGACGCGCCCGGGGTGAGGGCGCGGATGCGCTTAGCGGTGTCGTCGGCGAGGTCGTTGGGGATGGGGATGCTGAGGTTGTACTGGGCGACCTTCCAGACGCCGTCGATCTTTCGGAGCACGCCGCTGCCGCGGGTGACGCCGAGCTTGTCGTTTTCGAGGAGTTCGTCGAACCATGCGATCTCGACGCCGGGGACGTAGAGGGGGCAGAGGACGACGGTGCGCTGCGTGGAGCGGTAGGTCCAGCCCTTGCCGCTGTCGAAGTGGGGTTTGGCGAAGGCCTTGAAGGCTTCGAGGTTCCAGCGTTCGGTGGCGTCGGTGCCGAGGAAGACGCCCTCGGGGGCGAAATGCGCGAAGTAGCGGTTGAAGTCGGCCTTGGCGGCGGCGTCGTGGAAGTCGTCGAGGACTTTGGTGATGGCGTTGGTCTCGCGGAGTTCGTCGATGGCGGTGATGGCGGCGGGGGCGGGGGCGGGGGCGGGGGCGGGGGCAGAGACTGGCACGGGCGATGATGATTGAGCCGGAGCGGGCGATGATGCCGGGGGAGGAACCGGTGCGGCGGTGGGCGCGGGGGTCGGCGCGGTGGCGGAGCCGGGGACCGGCGTCGCGGGGCCGGCGCTCGATGAACCCGGTACAGATTCGGGCGCGGCGGGGGCCGGGGGAACGCTGCCGGGCGGGACGGCGTCGGTAGCGGATGTTGAGGATTCGATGGCCGCGGGGCGGATGCGCTTGCGGTCGAGCACGTCGAAGAGTTCGACGGCTTTGATGTTCAGGACGTGCCCGTTTGCGGGCCACACTTCGAGGGTGGTTGTGATGCCGTAGGCGTCGAGGCGCTGCTTGGTCTCGCGCATGGGTTGGAGCCACTTGGGATCGTCTTCGCCGACGTACATGGCAACCCCGCCGGGGAGTTGGTTGAGCGAGCGCAGGCCCAGGGTGGCGCGGTCGTCGGGTGGGAATCCGGGGAGGACGGTGAGGGAGTGGAAGCGGCCCGGGTATTCGGTGGCGATGCGGAAGGCGGACTTGCCGCCATTGGAGACGCCGGCGAGGTGGGCCTTGCCGCCCTCAAAGACCACGGCGCGCGAGACTTCGTCGAGGAGGTAGGGGACGGCGCGTTCGAGGCCGGAGTGAAAGGACTTGCCTTTCTGGGCGATGGGTGTGACGACGACCCATCCGCGTGCGAGTCCCTCGGCCTCCCAGTAGCGGTCGAGGGCGGTCTGGGCCATGTCGCGGGTCTGTTCGCCGGGCGGGAGGGTGAGCAAGACGGGGTACGGCGCGCGGGGGTCGAAGTTGGGCGGGAGGGCGATGAGGTAGTCGAGGGTGCGACCGTCGTTCGTGAGGGTGCGGAGTTCGGCGGCGTGGGCGGCGCGCGGGGCCGCCGAGAGGATGACGGCGGCGGAGGCGAGCAGCGCGGCGCGGGCGATGAATGAAACACGGAACATGGGCGGGGCTCCTTCGTGTGCCACAACGGTATACCGGGGTGATTGGGTGTCGTGGCATCGCCGGGGCACTGCTGTCTCGGAAGACCGAGCCAGCAGTGGCACGGCCGGGGGGGGGCGCTCTCGGCCTGTAGCATGGACCCATGACGACGGCGTGGATGCTGGTGGCGATCGGACTTGCGGCCGTGTGGCTGGGTGTGGCGGTTGTCGCGCACCTTGCCAATCGCGCGAGCGTTCGCGAGGGGGACTGGTTCTGCGGGCTGGTGATCCTGGTGATGCGGCTGTTCGCCCGGTGGGTGCATGGGCTGCGGGTTGTCGGTTTGGAGCATGTGCCGCGGGCGGGGGCGGGGACGGGGTCGGTCTCCGGCGTGCCGCGGCCGCTGGTGATCGTGGCGAATCACACGGCGTTCATCGATCCGCTGCTGATCCAGGCGGCGCTTCCGTTTGAGGTGCGGTGGATCATGGGGGCGGACATGGCGTCGCCGGTGGCGCGGCGGTTCTGGGAGTACGCGCGGGTGATCCTGGTGGACCGGCGCGTGAACGAATCGGCGCCGCTGCGCGAGGCGATCCGGCACGTGAAGGAGGGCGGGGCGATCGGGATTTTTCCTGAGGGCTTCATCGAGCGCCCGCCGCGGGTGGTGTTTCCGTTCAAGGAGGGTGTGGGGCTGGTTGTCTCGCGGACGGCGAGCGGGGGGACGGGTATGGGTGCGGTGGTGTTGCCGGTGGTGATTGATGGGACACCGCAGGTGGAGCCGGGGGGTCGGGCCCTGCTGACGGCGAGTCGGTCCACCGTGCGATTCCTGCCGGTGCGGGATTACGCGGGCAAGAAGATGGGTGCGGCGGAGATCGCGGCGGACCTGCGGCGGGTGTTCGTGGAGGCGACGGGGTGGCCCGAGAGCGACTTGACGCCGGTGTGGGAGGATGGGGCGTGGACGGACGTGGGGCTGGATGGGCGGCGGTACCGGGGTGGGGTGGTGGTGGAGTAGGGGGAGCGGAGAGTGGGGAGCGGGGAATGGGAAGTGGGGAGTCGAGCGGAAGGGCGATTGGACATGTCGGCAGGAACGGCCGCGCGGTGCCATACTGCTGGCATGCGCGCACTTCGTTCATCGTTGTCTGTCGTCGTTTTGTTGTCTGCCTGCTGCGGCTTTGCCCGCGGCGAGGGGTGGTTCTGTGCGTGCCATGAGGCACGGATGGGCTGGCTGGCCCGGAACGGGTTTGGTGCCGGCGCGCCGGCGGGGGCGGACCGGGTTCGGTACCACCCCGCGACGGGGCGCGACCTGCGGAACTTCGCTCCGGACCGTCTGGTGGACTTCGCGTCGATGCGGTTGGCGATCGACATCCCGGACATGAACACGCCGCGGCTGAGCGGTGTGGCGCGGTACACCTTCACGCCGGTGGGGTCGGCGCTGACGACGCTGAAGCTGAATGCGGAGCAGATGGGGATCGCGGCGGACGGCTCTGGGGTGCGGCTGATTTCCGGTGGGGAAGGGGCAGGAGGGCAGCAGTTGAAGGTGACTTCGTCGTACGACGACCATGTGCTGTCGGTGACGTTCTCACCGGCGCTGGAAGCGGGGAAGGCGGTGGAGCTCGAGGTGGCGTACACCGTGACCGACCCGCCGGAGGGGCTTTTCTGGACGCCGGAGTCGGAGGCGTGGAAGGGTCGGCCGGCGCAGCTGCACACGCAGGGGCAGCCGGAATCGAACCGGTGGTGGTTCCCCAGCCATGACTTCCCGAACGAGCGGCTGGCAACGTCGATCGCGGTGACGGTGCCCTCGGGTTTTGAGGCGGTATCGAACGGGAAGCTCGCGGGCAAGAGCGAGAAGGACGGGCGGGCGACGTTCGCGTGGGAGCAGTCGGGCGATCACGTGAACTATCTCGTCATGCTCGCGGTGGGGAAGTGGGACGTGGTGGATGTCGGGTCGATTGGGGGAAACCTTTTCCGCGTGCCGCTGCCGGTGTATGCACCACTGGGACGGGGCGGGGACGTGGCGCGGACGTACGGGCGCACGGCGGAGATGATGAAGGTGTTCGAGTCGCGCTTCGGGGAGCCGTACGCCTGGGAGAAGTACGCCCAGGTGGTGCTGTGGAACTTCGGCGCCGGCGGGATGGAGAACACCTCGGCCACCACGATGTATGACACGGCGATCCTCGATGAGAAATCACTGCGTGACGGCGACCTCGACGGACTGATCTCGCACGAACTCGCCCACCAGTGGTTCGGCGATCTCATCACCTGCAACACCTGGGCGCACATCTGGCTGAACGAGGGTTGGGCGACGTACTCGACGGCGCTGTGGTTCGAGGCGCGGGACGGGTTCGACGGTGGGCCGGGCGAACGCCAGGGCGGGTACCTCATGCAGATCCACGGCTCGCTCCGCGGCGTGGCTGCCGCAGACCAGATCTCGCCGGAGGCCTCGGCGGAGGAGCGGGCACGCCCCGGGATGGTGTCGAACATCTACAAGCACCCGTGGGAGACGTTCCGTCGCACCAGCAACCCGTACCCCAAGGGATCGAGCATCTTGCACATGCTGCGGATGAAACTCGGGGAGGAGGTGTTCTTCAACGGGGTCCGCGAGTATGTGAAGCGGCACAAGCACACGACGGCGGAGACGGACCAGTTCCGGCGCGTGCTGGAAGAGGTGAGCGGGAGGTCGCTGGAGGGCTTCTTTGAGCAGTGGACGCTGCGCCCGGGGACGCCGAGGGTGAACGTGAAGGCGGAGTGGGATGCGGCGAGGAAGGAACTGGGGATCGTGGTGGAACAGCGGCAGCGGATCGACGCCGACCTGCCGGCGTTCCGGTTTGATCTGCCGGTGGTCGTGCGCGTGAACGGGGCACGGCAGGATGTGGTGATCCCCGTCGATGCGCGGCGGCACGAGCACCGCATGAAACTGGATGCCGACCCGGAGATGGTCGCGGTGGACCCGATGCTCACGGTGCTGATGGATGTGACGGTGGAGCAGCCGACGCGCCGGACGATCGTGCAATTGAACGAAGGTCCGACGTCGGTCTCGCGGCTGGACGCGGCGCGGGCGCTTTCTCGCAACACGGGCAGCGAAGAGGCCGTGGCGGCGCTGGCGGGGTGTGTGCGGAACTCGCAGGAGCACGCGGCGGTGCGTGCTGAGGCGGCGGTCTCATTGGGGAAGATCGGGCGGGCTGATGCGCTGTTCGCCGCGGTGCGCGCGGGTGAGGCGGACTCGAAGATGGGGGCGATCGAGAATGCGCGGGTGCGGCTGGGTGTGGTGCGCGGCTTGGCCGCGGCGAACACCGACGAGGCACTGGCGGCGCTCTCGCGCGTGGCGGGGAGCGAGGAGGAGTCGTACGCCGTGCGGGCCGCCGCGATCGATGCGCTGGGCAAGAGCGGGCGGGCGGCGTTCCTCCCTGTGATCGCAGGGACCCTGCGCGCGGAATCGCGCGACGACGGCGTTCGGCAGGCGGCGCTGCGGGCCCTGGCCGACCTGAACACCAAAGAGGCGCTGGCGGCGGTGATCCCGTGGACACGCGCCGGCGTGATGACCCGGACGCGCGGCGTGGC
Source organism: uncultured Phycisphaeraceae bacterium (assembly GCA_964477615.1). Classification (GTDB taxonomy): domain Bacteria; phylum Planctomycetota; class Phycisphaerae; order Phycisphaerales; family UBA1924; genus JAFLCM01. The sequence goes on from CAYZFW010000046.1 coordinate 7,120, forward strand.
CCTGGAGTGTGTTGGCAGGCTGGGGCGGCTCGATGCGGACGCGGCGTACGCGGCGCTCGCGCCGGTGGTGACGGACCGCGAGGTGCGCCCGCGCGGGGCCGCCGTGGGCGGGCTCGTGGAACTGAAGGACAAGCGTGGCCTGGACGACCTCGCCCGGGCGATCCCGCTGGCCCGCGACCCGGTGTGGCGTGAGCGGCTGGAGGAGGCGCGGGGGCAGCTGGCCGCGGCGGTGAACGCGGATAAATCCATCGACGGCGTGAACACGGAGATCGAACGCCTGCGCCGTGAACTGGACCTGCTGAAGCAGAAGATGAAAGAGGACGCGGAGAAGAAGTGAACGCGGGCCGGCGGCAGCGGCCCCGGCGCGTTTCGGCGCGGAGTCTTGCCGGAAAATCCCCGCTTTGCATGGGAATCTCATGAACCGAACGGGGTCGGTGCGCGTCGAATACAGTTTCCCGGTGGGGGCGACCCACGATCCCCCGCGAGTCCCACCCCGCTTCGATCCGCCTTCCCATGCCCACCTTCCGACTTCTCCCAAACAACCGCAAGCTCGCTCCCACCGAACTGAGCGTGAAACCCGTCGCCATCGGGCGACACCCTGAGAACGACCTGGTTATCGATGAGGACCTGGCGTCACGGTTTCACTGTGTCATCGAGCCGGCGGGTGAGGCGGGGTACCGGCTCAAGGACCTCGGCTCGCGCAACGGGACGAAGCTCAACGGGCAGAAGATCCCCGGCGAGGTGCTGCTGTCGGGCGGCGACATCATCGGCATCGGACAGCACCAGTGGCACGTCGAGGTGGTTGAGAGCAAGCAGGAGCGGCGGCAGGTGGCCCGGTCGAAGACCAAAGAGGCCGACCCGGTGTGGGTGGTGGACCTTCGCGAGGTGATCGAGAACCTGCCGCCCAAGAGCAGCGCAGACGAGGCGATTGTGCTGATCGACGCCGATGGGCGGCCTTCGGATGCACTGGCGTCGGATGATGCCGAGGGGGCGCGAGCGGTCCGGCTGATGCTGCTGGCGGCGAGCAAGGCCCGCGCGACGGATATCCACGTGGAACCCAAGGGCGACGCGGTGCTGGTGCGGATGCGCGTGGACGGGCAGATGATCACGATCGTGGAACTGCCCAACAGCGTGGGAGAGCTGGCGCTGGGCGTCATCCGCATCGCGTGCCAGATGAAGATGCAGGGACGCGACGCGACGTACGACGGGCACTGTTCGGCGCGGTACCAGGACCGGCGGGTGGACTTCCGCGCTTCGTTCACGCCGACGGTGCAGGGGCAAAAGCTGGTGCTGCGACTGCTCGACAGCCGCACTGCCCCGCAGAGCCTGACCGACCTGATGTTCCCCGCATACATGCACCAGCGCATCCGGCGGCTGTGCGAGCAGGACGCCGGGATGCTGCTGTGCTGCGGGCCCACCGGCAGCGGCAAGACAACGACGCTCTACAACTGCCTGCGCGAGATCGACCGCACCAAGCGGAACGTACTGACCATCGAGGACCCGGTCGAGTACCACATCGAGGGTGTGACGCAGATCCCGGTGGGGGCGAACTCGTCGTTCGGGCAGCTGCTCCGCTCGGTGCTGCGCCAGGACCCCGACGTCATCCTGGTGGGCGAGATCCGCGACGAGGAGACGGCGCGCACGGCGATGCAGGCCGCGATGACCGGGCACGTGGTGTTTTCGACCGTGCACGCCAAGGACTCGATCGGCGCCGTGTTTCGGCTGCTCGACCTCGGGATCGAGGCGTACCTGATTGCGAACTCGATGGACGTGATCATCGCGCAGCGGCTGGTGCGGCATCTGTGCGAGCACTGCAAGCGGCCGGTGCGTGTGACGCCGGGGGTGGCCACGCGGATGGGGCGGTTCCTTGAAGGCAAGGACCATACCTTCGCCGCCACGGGCTGCCCGAGGTGCCTGCGGACGGGGTTCCACGGACGCCGGGGCATCTTCGAGATGCTGGACTTCAACGACGAGCTACGCGACGTGGTGCTGAAGAACCCGACGATCCAGTCGATGAAGAAGATCATCGAGCAGGGCGTGTTCACCACGCTGCAGCAGTCGGGGTGGCAGATGGCATCCCGGGGGATCACGACACTGGAAGAGGCGGAGAAGGTGGCGAGCTGGTCGTAAGCCGTGAGACCTGATGGCGGGGCCTGTTCGGACTCTTTGAGCAGCGCCGTCGCTCGCCCATGTTCATGGGCGATCCTGAGGGTGTGGCCATCTTCCAGACGCTGCGCGTCTGGCAACCATGGGATGGCCCCTTTCAGGGGCCTGTCATGCGGATCACAGCCCCATCTGCGGTGACCGGGTACGGCGTCCTCGCTGTGCCCCGCTGCGTAACTGGCAAGAGTCGGGGCACACGAGGACGTGTACCCCGGCACCCAGAGCCGCGTGACGCGGACGGGAAACAACCACGATCGGTATCACACCTTGTCTCCTATCGTTCTCCCCTTCGCATGACTACTTTCGCCCAGCCCAAGATCGATGTTCATCCGATGCGCGCGCATCCGTCTGCGGCGGAGAGTGACGCGCGTCCGAGCGGACACGCCGCACACCTCGACCGTGCCGTGGAGGCGCTCTTCGGCGTCGCACACACAGACGGGCACTGGTGCGCCGAGCTTGAGGGTGACTCGATTCTCATCACGGAATACCTGCTGATGAAGGCCATCCTTGGGCACGACGCGCCCGGCGAGGTCCGCCCGCACGAGCCGGCGCTGTGGCGGCGGATGCTCGTCCATCTGCGGCGGATGCAGCGCGAGGACGGTACGTGGGGGCAGTATCCCGGTTCGCCGCCCGATCTTTCCGCGACGGTGAAGGCGTACTTCACGCTGAAACTGTTCGGCGACGCGCGCACGGACCATGTCGATGCGCCGCACATGGCCGCGGCGCGGCGACGCATTCATGAGATGGGCGGGGCCGAGGGGATCAATACCTTCAGCATGTTCTACCTGGCGTGCCTGGGGCAGGTGGAGTGGGAGGCGTGCCCGGCGATCCCGCCCGAGATTGCGTTGCTGCCGACGTGGTCGCCGTTTCACCTGACGAAGGTGGCGGCGTGGACGCGCACGATGATCCTGCCGCTGGCGCTGTGCAGCGCACTGCGTCCGGTGCGGAGGCTGGACTCGTCGCGCGGGATCGGGGAGCTCTTCCTGGATCAAACCAAGCGCACGCGGCTGAACAAGGCGCGCACCGGCGGCGGGCCGCTGGAATGGACGAACCTGTTTCTTTCCATCGACAGCACGATGAAGTGGATGCAGCGGCGGAACATGTTCCCGACGCGGGACTCCGCGATCCGGGCCGCGGAGAAGTGGCTGCTTGAGCGGATGACGCCCGAAACCACCGACGGTCTTGGGGCCATCTTCCCGCCGATGGTGTACATC
>CAYZFW010000047.1:0-10458 GCA_964477615.1 uncultured Phycisphaeraceae bacterium
TCAAACAGTGGAACACGGGCGACCTCGACTCGTTCCTCATCGAGATCACCGCGGACGTGCTGCAGCAGAAGGACCCGGTGACGGGCAAGCCGTTTGTGGACATCGTGCTGGACGCCGCGGGGCAGAAGGGGACGGGCAAGTGGACGAGCGTGGGGGCTCTCGACATGGGCGTGCCCGCGCCGACGGTCGCCGAGGCGGTGTTCGCCCGCTTCATCAGCGCCATCAAGGAAGAGCGCGTGGCGGCGTCGAAGATTCTGAAAGGGCCGGCTGCCTCAGGCTTTGATGCGACGGCGGGGAAACTCTTCAAGAGCAAGCAGGAGTTCGTGGACGCCGTGGGGCGGGCGCTGTACTGCTCGAAGATCTGCTCGTACGCGCAGGGCTTCCAGCTCATGGCCGCGGCGGGCAAGGAGTTCAAGTGGGACCTCAAGTTCGGCGAGATCGCCATGATCTGGCGCGGCGGCTGCATCATCCGCGCCGGCTTCCTCCAGAAGATCAAGGAGGCGTACGACAAGAACCCGAAACTGGCGAACCTGCTGCTGGACCCGTACTTCGCCGGGACGGTGGAGAAGAGCAGCGACGCGTGGCGGCGGGTGATCGCGGCGGGGTCACTCGCGGGCGTGCCGATGCCGACTTTGGGGAGTGCGCTGTGCTACTTCGATTCGTATCGGAGCGAGAGGCTGCCGGCGAACCTGCTGCAGGCTCAGCGGGACTTCTTCGGGGCTCACACGTACGAGCGGGTGGACCAGCCTCGTGGGAAGTTCTTCCACCTGGATTGGCCGGCGAAGGGGCGGCCGCAGGAGGAGAGGTAAACAAGCAATCAAGTCGCATCTCGCGGTAGCGAACTAATGTACCCTAGCGGGGTCGAACATGGCACTCGGGCGCCCGGCAATCCCGAAAGACATAGAGCGGGAAGTCCTACTTGAGGCGAGACATCGCTGCAGCGTCTGCTGCGCTCCGTTGCCACTGCAGCGTGCCCACATCTGTGCTTGGTCTACCTCCCATTCACATGCGAGCGAGAATCTGATCGCTCTCTGTGCCAATTGTCACTCACGGGCAGATCACGAGAACTGGGGCGAGCGCGCCTTGCGCAGATACAAGCAGAGTCCTTGTGCGATCATCGCGCATGCCGCAAAGCCCGCATCCCCAGAACAGCAGTGCATAATAGACCTTATTCTTGCCTGCGATCCGGAAGACATGACTGCAATGCAGCGCCGCCGACTAGTTTCCATGGTTGCTGCATACGCTGAAGTATCAATAGAATCGGTTACGATCACAGAGGTACGCCCCCACAATAGCTCGATAGCTAGCCTAATAGTGCCAGAGCACGTCGCCAATAGACTCGCCGCCGGATGGATGCGACGCGATCCGCTTCTAATCGAGCTACTAGAGGACATCCCCGTGATTGAGATCATGCCGCCACGCCCAGCATGGGGGTCAGCAGAATATTCAGGAGTGAGCCGGCGAAGCCCTGTTGTAGTAGTGCTTCCTGAGATGTCGATGATGCAGGAAGAGAAGCACGAAGAAGCAATCAATGAGATTAGAAGCACAATTAAATCGAATGCAAATGTACTGCTAGTGCTTGATTTTTCAAATGTACAGCATATCACATCCATGGGAATGGGAAGTTTAATAAAATTACAGAATGAATTGAAAGCACGAGGCGGAACAATCGTCCTTGCTGGAGTTCCTGCCTCTATTGCAGAAGTCTTTCGTATCACCAAAGTTGATCGACTGTTTCCTATGTACACGAGCGTCCCCAGCGCCATCGCTGGGGTGACGAGCGGAAAGAGAAGGCCGTCACCTCCACGAGCTCTTTGAGTTCGGGACGGCGGGTGGCGTGGTTCTGGGTGGCATGCTTCCGCTTTGGGAAGCATGCTCAGGGGTGGGGTTGCTTTGGGGGCGTTCTTGGGTTCCTGCATGCTTCTCAGGGCAGAAGCATGCCACCCATTGCCGCGTCCTTTGTTTGGGGCGAGATTGCATCGAATTCCCATGACGCATGACACCAATGTCCGCCGGGGGGCGACGGATTTCAGTCGTTTTGTTCCACGATGGCGATCAGGCACTGCAGTCGGCGAGGACACCGACTTCAGTGGCACGGGTTCAGGCTTCATCGCCAGAGAAAGCGTGGATTTGGTGGCACCGGTCTCCGACCGGTGCGGGGGAGGATCGACGCCCATGCGGAGAGCGTTCGCACTCGCCACCACGGGTCGGAGACCCGTGCCACCAAAGGCCGCGTGCCCCAAGGGTCGTGGTCTGTTTCACGATGCGCAGTCTTCGGGGGTGGCCCGTTGTGTCTGGTGCCGAGGGTGACGGTTTGGCCCTCGGCGAGACGCTCGCCGCGGACGCCGAGCATCGTCGCGCGGGGTATTCGCGGTTCATCTGCCATCTCGGATCAAATGGCCACAGGTGAGCCGGCCGGCGTCGTGGACCGGACCCGCCGCAGGATGCCCGCGCTCTCCACAAAGACCCACGCCGCAAGCAACGGGATGAACCACCACGCGCGGGCGTCCATCGCTTCGATGGCCCGCAGTGCCAGCGTGGGGAGCGTGCCCTTTGTGAGACCCTTGGCGATTCCGATGAGCGGGTGGGGCCGGAGCATGGCTTTCGCGGCGGGGGTCTTGAGGAACGCCGCGCCGCGCTCGCCCTTGGCGGCGGCTTTGACCAGCAAAGTGTCGGCGCGGGCACCGTGCTCGATGAGTGTGTCGACGCCGGCCCTTCCGGTGGAAGCGAGGGCGAAGGCGCCGCGCGGCTGGCGCTCGACGAACGCCGCGGCGGCGCGGAGTTCACCTGGGGAATCGATGTGGCGCAGAAGGCGCACCGCGCCGCCGGGTGAGGCTCGCTTGCCCAGCGTGGCGACGTCGCCCATTACCGCCGCGGCCTCGGCGCGCTTCCCGCCGCGGAGGAGCGTCAGCAGGTGGTCGCCCATCTTTGTCGAGAGCGCGCCGGCCTTGCGGGCGGCCTTGAGCAGCGACGGTGCCCAGTCGATCTCGGGAGCGAGCGTTGTCACGACGCCCGCAGCCGAGAGCAGCAGGATGAGCTCGTCGCTGTCGCCGTCGATGAGCTGCTTGGACGACTGGATGATCAGGTCGCGGACATCGCCGATGAGGAAGAAGTCGGCGGTGACCGCGCCGAGGAGGCGTTCGAGCGATTGGCCCTGGCCGGTGACCGCGCCGATGCCCGCGTCCTTTGCCTTGCGGAGCCAGCTCGACTGTTCAGCGAGCGTCCGCTCGCGGAGGCTCTGCAGTGCGGCGCTCTCTGTTGGACCATCGAGCCCCGCGTCGATCACCTGCAGCGCCTCGCCGTAGCGGCCCTCGGCCCGCAGCGATTCCGCCGCGGCGACGAAGTCGTACCCCGGCAGCGCGGCGAGCTGCAGCCGGGCCAGCCGTGCCCCCGAGTCTGCCGCGAAGGCCCACAGCAGGACCGCGGCGACCGCAAGCCGCACGAAGCCCCATTTGCTGCGCCACAGCGCGGCGATCACGGCATCGCCTCGGCGTGGATGTCGGTCCCGGGTTCGATGAACCGCACCTCCACCGCCGTGCGCTCCCCGGCGACGGCCTTCACCAGCGCGATCACCTGATCCCGCGTGGCGTCTTCGACAAGCCGCGCGTCGGCGTCGCGCAGCGTCATCGCGCGGGCGGCTTCGTAAAGGCCCTTGCGGGCCTGGCCCAGTTGGTACTCACCCGCGATGCTCCGCAGCCGCAGCCAGCCGACACTGACCTCCGTGCGCTCGCCCTCGCCCAGCACCTCGGTGGCGAGGCGCGAGGGACGCGGGATGCTCACCACGATCGCGCCCCCGAACGGATCGGTGCGGACCGCGCCCTCGCTCAGGTTCGAGAGGTCGGTCCCGAAGAACAGGCGCACCGGCGCGCGGACCGACGCGACGGCGTCGCCCCGCCAACTGGTGCTGACCGCCTGCGCGGTCACGGTGGTTTCGAGGACGATGGTGACGAGGCGTGATGCGCGCACCGCCCGGCTCACCATGGCCTCGGGGCGAAGGGTGCCCGCGGGGGTCAGGCGGTCGTCCACCGCCGCCGCGCGGAGCACGCCCGCTTCCTGAGCGCGAAGGAACAGCGAAAGCCCCCCAAAGAGCATGAGCGCGAGGACGCCCACGCCGACCCAAGGGGTCCTTGCGGCGGGTGTGGTTCGCGGCGGCTGTTCAAGACCGTTGGGCATCGCAGGTGTTCCCCTTCAAGATCGGTCATACCAATGAAAGCGGATGACGGTTCGGCTTCGGTTGGGCAGGCTCCCAGCCGGCCTTTCTCTTGTGGCGCACTCAGGATGCCCGCACCACCTGTTGTCCCTACCATTCACCGTGCAGCACTGGCAGCCCTCGCTCCCGGATTCGTACCTCAAAGCCACGCCCAGCCAGTTGGCCGAGCGGATCGCGGTGCGCCGGTCGGAACTGGGGAACCGGCTGGTGATCCTGGGGCACCACTACCAGACCGACGAGATCGTCCGGCACGCGGATTTCACCGGCGATTCACTGCGCCTCAGCCAACTCGCCGCCGAGCGCGTCAAGGAACGCGGGGCAGAATGCGTCGTGTTCTGCGGCGTTCACTTCATGGCGGAATCGGCCGATCTGCTCGCGCCGCCGGGCACCAAGGTCATCCTCCCCGACCTCTCGGCGGGCTGCTCCATGGCGGACATGGCGGCGTACGAGGACGCCCTCACGGCGTGGACGGACATCAATGCGGCCCTGAAGAAGCAGGGCTTCAAGGGGCGCGTCATCCCCATCACCTACATCAACTCCACCGCCGCGATCAAGGCGTTCGTGGGGTCCAACGGCGGCATCTGCTGCACGTCGTCGAACGCCACGGAGGTCTTCGAGTGGGCGATGGCCGGGGGCACGATCGCCAAGAAGAAGGGCGAGCAGATCAAGCTGCTCTTCCTGCCGGATCAGCACCTGGGTCGGAACACCGCCGCGAAGCACGGGCTGGAAGTCCAGAGCGAGACGACGCTGTACGACCCGCGCCTGACCCGGAAGGGTGAACCCCTCGGCGGCACGACGCCGGCGGCGCTCGCGTCGGCAAAGGTGATCCTCTGGGCCGGCCACTGCTCGGTGCACAAGCTCTTCCGCCCCGAGCACTGCCGCATGGTCCGCGAGGACAGCCCACAGACGACCATCCTCGTGCACCCCGAGTGCTGCAAGGAAGTGGTGGATCTGGCTGACCTCAACGGCTCAACAGAGTTCATCATCAAGACCATCCGCGCGGCCAAGCCCGGCTCGCGCTGGGCCGTGGGCACGGAGATCCATCTGGTAAATCGCCTGTCGCGCGAGGCGGCCGAGCGCGGCGTCGAGGTCAAGATCCTCTCCGACTGCCAGTGCCTCTGCACCACGATGTACCGCATTGACCAGCCGCACCTCTGCTGGGTGCTCGACAACCTCGCGGCGGGGAAGGTGGTCAATCAGGTGAGCGTGCACGACGCGGCGCGAGCGCCGGCGCTGGAAGCGCTCGAGCGGATGCTGGGGCTGACGAAAAGGGTGATGGAGGCGGTGTAGCCCCCGCTTGTGCATAGGATTGTTGAAGATGTCAGCGTTCCCGAAGCAACCCGAAGGCGGCCTGGCGGGTCTCCGAATGACCGCCGACGCATTCCTTGCGCTCGGCGAGACGCCGGAACGACTGGAACTCATCGACGGAGTCACCACTGTGTCGCCGAGCCCGATCCCGCTGCACCAGATGGTGATTCAGGCAGTCGCCTATCAGATCACGTCGTTTGCACGTGCGCAGACCTCGGCGGACGAGCGCCCGAGGATGTTCATCGATACCGATGTTCGGTTTGACAAGCGGATCGTGTACCGCCCGGATGTTTCGGTGTACGCCGCGGGGCGGCTGACTGGTGTTCCGCCCCGGCTTGAGTTGCCGCCTGACCTCATCATCGAGGTGCTCTCGGATTCCACACGCGGATTGGACATGGTGACGAAACGGCACGACTACGAACGCTTCGGCGTTCGGGAGTATTGGGTGATCGATCCGGAGACGCTGGCGGTGCACGCTTGGCATACGCTTGGAGAAGGCGCTTCGATGCAGGAAGCGCGTCCTGTGGGCTCAACCCTGGCGAGCGGACGGATTCGCGGGTTCGTGCTCAACCTGAATGAACTTCAGGGATAGAACCCGACGGACCGGTCGCCGCCGCTCAGATCACCCGCTCCATGATCCGGTGCGGGATCACGCCCCACTTGTTCGGCCCGATGCCGATGTCGCGGTAGCCGAACCGTGTGTAGAACCCCAGCGCGGCGACGCGAGCCTCCATCCACACGTGCGTGATCCCGGCGTCGCGGGCGCGGTCTTCCAGTTCCTTCAGCAGCGCTTGCGCCACCCCTTTGCCGCGCTGGGATTCGTCGACGCCGAAGTACCGCAGTTGGGCGCGCGGGCCTGCCGGGTGCGTGTGCTGCAGGTCCATCCGCCCGCAGGCGACGACACCCCCGTCAACCACCACGCAGCGGTGGACGATGTCCGGGCGGTCTCGCGGCGTATCGGCGTCGCTCGCGGCGCAACTGTCGGGGAGGTTGAACGGCCTGTACAGCGTGCGGCAACGGCAGGCGATGTAGCCGTTCCACAACGCTTCGTCGCTGACGGGAGAGGTGATTTCCATGCACGGACCATAGGGCTTGGGCGCACCGACCAAGCGCGGCACAACTTCCGAATGCGTGCTTCGGACGGCAGGCTGGAAGCCTGCCCCACCGCCCAAGACCCAAGACCCAAGACCGAAGACTCACTTCCGATGCCGGTTCCCCCAGTTCACCCACTCGCCCGTCGCGGGCTTGCCGTAGATCGTGACGCACTCGACAGCGGTGATGCGCCAGGCTCCGTCGCCGCCCGAGGTCGTGTCTTTGCGCCAGGAGAGTTCCCACGTGCTGGGGATGAGGCCCCACCCCCCGACACCGCCGCCGCTGCCGCTGGAAAACTCGGCACGGCTGAGGAACCGAACCTGGGCGGAGCTCGCGTCGTTGGTCAGGGTGACGTCCTGCACTTCCAGGGAGTGCGACTTGAACGCGCTGCCGAGGCCGCGGATGACCCCCATCAGCCAGTCGCGGTCGAGCGTGGCGTTGGGGCGGCCGTCGGTGCGGAAGTTGATCCGCTGGGCCAGAAGCGGCTCGGCGTCGCCCGGCTTGGCGGCGATCACGGCCGCAACAAAGGTCTTGGTCGCCGCCGTCACTCGTTCTCTCGGCGTCTCGACGCGGTGCCCGATGAAGACCACCGCCGCCCCAACGCACGCCGCGGCGGCCAGCGTCCACAGCGCCGCCTTGCCCCGCCCGCTGCGCCGGACAGCCTCTGCGGCCACAATCCCGACCAGCAGCACGGCGAGCATGCCGAGGATCGGGTGCTCCAGCACGTAATACTCCACCAGCCCCGACGTGGCCGACGACCCCGCTTGGGCGAGGGTCGCGTGCGAGCAGAGCAGTGAATGAAGGGTGAAGGGCACGCCCATTGTTCGCCCCTCGCCAGCCCCAGGTTGCAGCGCCCAGGCCCAAGCGTCCGATACCTCCCCCGGCGTTTTGGCCGTTCCGCGCGGTGGGTGCGCCCGCACCGATCGCTGGCCCGGCCCCGGCGTCGTCCATAGCAGGGCCCGCACGCGCGGGCCGCGGAGGATCCGCTGCCCATGACCACGTTCGCCACCAACCCGACCACCGCCACCCAGCACGCCGGACTGCCGCACGGCTCGCCCCCCGACCCCAACATTCTGGCGGCGAATCTGTCGGCGCTCTCACGCCGCAACCCCAGGCTCGCCGAGGCGGTGCTCGCGGCGTCGCCCGCGCCCGGGGTCCGGTTCGTGATGACCGACGACGGCGTGCTGAGCGCCGACCTCGACGGCCGCGCCCTCGCCAGCCGGCGACGTCCCATTGAGGAGGCCCAGCGCCTCGCCGACACCCTCGAACCCCTGAACGCCGGGTGCGCGGTTGTGCTGGGCTTCGGCGTCGGTCACCACGTGCGGCTGCTGTCGGAGAAGATGGACACCGTTGGTGTGGTGGCGTGCTTCGAGCCCGATATCGCTCTCCTGCGCGCTGTCTTCGAGCACATCGACCACTCCGCGTGGCTCGCCGCGGGCACCACCGCGATCTTCCACGATCCCGACGACCGCCCCGCCGTGACCTTCGGCGTGCAGGGATGGGAGGCCCCGCTCGCTGTCGGCGTGCAGATCATCGAGCACGCGCCCAGCCGCCCGCGTCTGGGCGATCTCGGCGGGCGCTTCGCCCAGACGTTCTCGTCCGTCGTCGGCACGGTGCGGACGCACGTCATCACCACGATGGTGCACGCCGATATCACCGCGCGGAACGCGCTGATGAACATCGCCCACTACGCGGGGATGCCGGGCATCGGCGAACTGCAGGGCGCGGCGCTGGGACGCCCGGCGATCGTGGTCTCCGCGGGCCCGAGCCTGAAGCGGACGATCCACCACCTCAAAGACCCCGCCGTGCGTGAGCGGTGTGTCATCGTCGCGGTGCAGACGGTGCTGAAGCAGCTGCTCGCTGAGGGGATCCGTCCGCACTTCGTGTGTGCGCTGGACTACCACGAGGTCTCGCGGCGGTTCTATGAGGGGCTGACAGCGGACGACGTCCGTGGTGTCACGCTCGTGGCCGAGCCGAAGGCCAACGCCGCGATCCTCGACGCCTTCCCCGGCGAGAAGAGGCTCGTCGCCGACGAGTTTCTCGAAGAACTCTTCGCGTTCGACGAAACCGGCTCTGGCTTCGGCGGGACGCACGCGCCGATGAAGCCCGGTGCCACCGTCGCCCACCTGGGGTACTACCTCGCGCGGTTCCTCGGGTCGGACCCTGTCATCCTGACCGGGCAGGACCTGGCCTTCACCGACGGGCAGTACTACAGCGCCGGCGCGGCGATCCATGACACCTGGGCGTGCGAACTCAACGCTTTCAACACGCTGGAGATGATGGAGTGGCAGCGCATCGTCCGCATGCGCGGCAACCTCCACGCCGTGACCGACCACCTCGGCAGGCCCGTGTACTCCGACGACCAGATGGTCGCGTACCTGCACCAGTTCGAGCGGGATTTCATGGAGGACGATGCACGGGGCTTGACTGTCGTCGACGCCACCGAGGGCGGCGTGCGCAAGTCGCACACCGTCACCATGCCGATGCGCGAGGCGGTGGAGATGTACGTGCGGCATGCGCGGCCATTGCCGGACTTTGCGCGCCCCGCGACGAACGCACCCCCCGCGAGCGCGAGCGGCGGACGCATCGATGCCGTCAAGGAGCGTCTCAAGAAGGTGCGCGCCGACGTGCGGACCATCGCGCGATTGAGCCGCGAGACGCGGGATCTGCTGGTGAAACTCGCCGGGCGGCTGAACGACGCCGAGCGGGCCAACGCGATCGTGAGGCAGATCCACGCCCTGCGCGACCGCGTGGAGTCGCTCCGCCCGGCGTACGCGCTCGTGCACCGCATCAACCAGGCCGGGACGTTCAAGCGCTTCAAGGCCGACCGGGCGATCCGGCTGGAAGGCACGCTGACGCCCGACGAGGAGCAGCGGAAGCGCTGCGAGCGCGACTCGATGAACGTGGGGTGGATTGCTGATTCTGCCGATGCGCTGGATGACCTGCTGGGTGCATCGGTGGCGGCGCTGGAGGGCGCCCCCAAGCGGACGCGCGATATCGCGCTCAAGCCCGACGCGGACGACACGCAGAGCAAGAACACCGAATCACCGAAGCGTGTGAGCACCGGGGCGGTGATCGTGCTCGACTGCGCCGAGGCCCGCTCGGTGGACCTCATCCGGCGCACCCTCGAGAGGCTCGCGGCCAGCAAGGCGCTGCGGAATGTGGTGATCGCGACCGACGATGAAACGCGTGCCCGCGCGGGCGTGGGCGGGCCGATCCTCGGGTTGGACGTTCATTTCTTCAGCGCGCCGATGGATGCCTGGCGCGAGCGGCGCGCCGCCGTGCGCTCGGCGCGGGCGTGGGCGGGGACCTGCTGGCGTGGCGGGATCGCGGGGCTGACGGTCTTCGATGAGGTGTACGACCCGCAACTTACGCTCCGCGCGATGGAGCGTGAGGGCCTTGATGCCGCGCTGCTGGTGGGGGCCGACTGGTGCGCGGTCGATCCGGACCTCACCCGCGCGGTGGTGGAACGGTTCGCGGAAGTGCGCGAGTCCCAGCCGCTGACCTTCACGCAGGCCCCGCCGGGGCTGTGCGGGTGCGTGATCTCGCGTGAACTTGCGGGTGAACTGGCGAAGGGCGTGGACTCGTTCTCGGCGCTGGCCTCGATCGGCGGCGTGCTGGGGTACCGCCCGCTCAACGCGCGGGCCGACCTGATCGCGCAGGTGGGGTGTGTGACGATCCCCGCGTCGGTGCGTTCGACGCTGGCGCGGTTCGTTGCCGATGAGCGCTCGGGAGGTGCAGTCGAAGAGTTGGGCACCGGCGCGGAGGGTGTGTGCGCGGCGGCGCGGGCCTCGATGGTCAATGGCGCGGGGCGCGGGCCGAGCGAGGTGGTTGTTCCGATCGCGGGT
>CAYZFW010000048.1:0-6081 GCA_964477615.1 uncultured Phycisphaeraceae bacterium
GGTGAAGAAGGGCTTCTCGCCCGCCGCGATCCGGCTGGAGCTCATCAAGACGCACTACCGGTCCAACGCGAACTTCACGGAGCAGGGGCTGAAGGACGCGGAGCGGATGATTGCGCGGTGGCGGCGAACCGCCCAACGTCTCTATGGCCTCCACCAGCGATTGGGGCAAGGCGGATCAAACGAATCAACGTCAACAGATGTTCCCGGCGTTCCGAGTCAAAGCGAGTTCGTTTACGAGATGGATCAAGATTTGAACGTCTCGGGCGCAATCGCCGCTGTGAATGATCTTTGCACACACTACGCGTCGTACGGCGACTCGTGGAGTGACACTCCACTGCCAGAAGCGCCGATGCCACCATCAGATGCCATGGCGCTATTGAGCAGCGGCGCATTTCACTCTTGGCCGTGGGCGCTGATGAATCTGATGGATTGCGTGCTGGGCGTGATCTTCTCTCCAATGCCCGTTGCCTCCCTTGCCGATCCAGATTCAGCCCACATCGACGATCTCGTCCGCCAGCGCACCGAGGCCCGCAAGGCCAAGAACTGGCCCGAGAGCGACCGCATCCGCGACGAACTCGCGCGCCTGCACATCGACGTGATCGACACGCCGCAGGGGCCGAAGTGGTCGCGCAAGGCGTCGCTATAGGCGAAAGCTCGCATGAACCGCTCCCCACTGGCCGGCCGGCGCCGTGGTCTGATAACGCCGAGGAGTTCCGAAGGCGGATTCCCACTAGCCCGGGGTTGGCCATCTGTCGCATGTATCGATGGAAGACTCCGGTCGCGGTGCAGGCTCCAGTCTGTCGGAGACCGACCGAACGATCGGAGCATCAGGCCCACGGATTTCACACATGCAATACCCGAACCGGAAGTTCTCCCGCGACATCACTCTGACCGCCTCGGTGCTTTTGGCGTCCGTCACCTGTCTGGGCGCGGACGATCGAGACGATCAGGCGAGCCAGGCCTCTGAACAGGCGGTGTTCCTCTCAAGGATCCGGCAGCGCATCATGCAGCCCGCACCGGCGGCGATCGCCTGCTACCCATCCGATCTCACCCCCGACCAGATCGCGAGGATCATGCGCGAGAACCAGTTTCTCCCGCCGGGCATGGTCGGACCACCGGACGAACGCTACTGGACTGATTCGACGGTGTGGACCGGCGAAGGGCTGCAGGGCCCGTCTGGTCGGGCCGCCGCGGCCTCGCTGACTTACTCCTTCGCCCCCGATGCCGCGGCCTGGGGCATCTCGGACACCAGCATCACCGGCATCAGTAACCTCAACGCCACACTCGAGTCGGTGTTCGGAGCCTCGGACGGCGACCGCGGCCTCGAACTCATCCGGCAAGCACTCGCCAACCATCGGAAGTACACCGGCCTGCGCTACCGCGAAGTCGCGGACGACGGCAGCCCGATGGACGAACTGTTGCCCCGACTGCAAACCCGCGGCGACATCCGCATCGGCGGTTTTGTGTTCACCAACAGTTCCGCCCTCGCCTATAACGCCCTCCCCGGCCCGGGGCCAAACACGGTCGCATCCGGCGGCGACATGGCCATCAACACCTCGTCCTTCGTCCCCGCCTCCTTCACCGACCCTGCCAACAACTATCGCTACTTCCGAAACACAATTGCGCACGAACACGGGCACGGCACGGGCAACATCCACTCCATCCCCTGCGACAACACGAAACTCATGGAGCCCTTCGCCAACACGGCGTTTGACGGGCTCCAGATCGACGACCGGCGGGGCGGTGCCCGAAACTACGGCGACCGCTACGCCGGCAACAACTCCGCCGCCAATGCCGTGGGCCTCGGCGACCTGACCAGTCAGTCCTTCATCGCCCGCGATCTCTCGACCAACGGGGTCTCGGGTCCGAACGGAACAAATCAGGACTGGTACCGATTCGCGCTCCGCAGCCCGCAGCCCGTGGTCATCACCGTGACACCCACCGGCGGTACCTACACCGCCGGCCAGCAGGGCAACTCGTGCTCGGGCTTCGAGTTTCCGATCCCCGCGAGCGCGGCGGGGAACCTCAACATTTCGCTGCGCGACAGCACCGGCGCAACCAACCTCTTCCCGCTTCAGGGCAGTTCCGCACCCGCCGGAGTCGCGGAGAACATCAGTGTTTCCAACCTCGCCGCTGGGACGTACACCATCCAGGTCATCGATATCGGGCCGAACCCGGCATCGGGGCAGACGGTGCAGATGTACGACATCACCGTGCGCACGGGATCGAGCAAGGCACCGCCGCAGGCCGTCGCGGGCATCCACAAGCGCGCCCAAGCCAACACCAACTGCTGGTTCATGGGCGACATCAACTCCGAAGTCACCGAGGTCGGTGCCTCGATCTCCACAGCCGGTTACGACTGGGATTCCGACGGGGACGGGACCTTCGATACGCTCGATCAGCCGCAATTCTCTAGAACTTTCCCCTCGAACGGCGTGTACCCCGTCACACTCCGACTCACCGACTCAAACAACCGTTCGAGCACCGACACCATCAACGTCACCGTCTTCGGGGCGGCCGCGGCGCTGACCGCAGTCGCGCCCGGTGCCGGGGACCGCGGCACAACAGTCCCGGTCACGATCAGCGGTGTCAACCTGAAAGGCATTACGAGCGCTTCACAGGTCACCGTTTCCGGCTCGGGCGTCGGTGTCATTGGCACACCGACGCCGAACGCGCTCGGCACGCAAGTGACCGGGATCTCATTCCAGATCTCCGCCGGCGCAGCGGGCGGACCGCGGGATGTCTCCGTCACCAACTCGGACGCCTCCGGCACCGCCAGCGGCGACGCAACCATTGTCGGCGCTTTCGTGGTCAACGCTCCGCCACCCGTGTGCCCCGGCGACCTCAACAACGACGGGGCACGAAACACCGCGGACCTCACCACCTTCCTGAGCGCTTTCGGGACCAGTGTGCCTCCCGGCACCAGCGGGGATCTGAACGGTGACGGCGGCGTCAACACCTCCGATCTCACCATGTTCCTCGCGGTCTTCGGCGTGCCTTGCTGAGCCGCCGCCGATCTCGCCGCCGAGACGGTTGCGTGATCGCGGTCGGTTCCATCGGCAGCCCACCCCTTTCGGGTGCCGAACACCGAGACCGAGGCTTTGGAGGGCCTTCACGCGTCCCGTGGGTACGGCGGGTGTCGTCGCCATCGCACAATCTCGCCCACGGGCTTGCCCGGTCCAGCCGATAATCCGATTCGATGCCCGCGCTCGCCCCGCCCTCCATCATCGTTCTCGCCTCTGACGCCGTGACCCTCGCGGCGTCCAACCCGGCCATGGGCTGGCAGGCGTGGTTCACGCTCGGCGTGGTGGTGCTCATGCTCGCGCTGCTGGCGAGCAACCGCTTCGGGGCCGACATCGTGATGATGGGGGCGCTGCTCACGCTGGTGGTCGCCGGGGTCATCACGCCGGGCGAGTCGGTTTCCGGGTTCTCGAATGCTGGCGTGCTCACGGTCGGGTTTCTCTATGTGCTGGCCACGGGCCTGAAGGAGACCGGCGCGATGACGCTGCTGACCGGCGCGCTGCTGGGGCGTCCGCGCTCCGCCGCCGCTGCCCAGGCACGTCTGATCGCCCCCGTCGCGGTTCTCTCGGCGTTCGTGAACAACACGCCCCTCGTCGCCGCGTTCATGCCCGTGCTGAGCGAGTGGTCCAAGCGCATCGGTGTGCCCGCCTCGCGGCTGTTCATGCCGCTCAGTTTCGCCGCGATCCTCGGCGGGGTCTGCACGCTCATCGGCACCAGCACCAACCTCGTGGTCTCCAGCCTCATCACGGCGGAGAACCAGAAGATCGCCGCGCACAACATCAAGGCGGAGTCCACTCCCGGGCTTACGCCGATCGAACCGCTCCAAGAGTGGGGCCTCTGGACGGTCACGCCCGTTGGCCTTCCAGTGTGTCTCGCGGGCATGGCGTACATCCTCATCGCCGGGCGACGCCTGCTGCCCGACCGCTCGCAGCGCGCCACGCCCATCGAGCAGGCCCGCAAGTACATGACGGCGATGGCGGTGCCCGCGGGCTCTCCTATCGCCGGGCGCACCATTGAGGCCGCGGGCCTGCGGAATCTCCCCGGCGTGTTCCTTTCGCGCATCGACCGGGCCGACGAGACGATCATCGCCGTGGGACCCGAGCACAAGGTCCTCGCGGGCGACGTGCTGATGTTCGTGGGTAGCGTCGAATCCGTCGCCGAGCTGCAGAAGATGAAGGGGCTTGTGCCCGCCGAGGCGGAGGGCAGCGCCGCTTCGGGCACAACCTACCGCCCCAACATGCGCCTCCACGAGGCGGTGGTGTCGACGTCGAGCCCGCTTGTGGGACAGACAATCAAGGAAGCGGGCATACGCACGCGGTACAACGCCGTGGTCGTCGGCGTCCACCGCGCCGGCGAGCGCATCCCCGGCAAGATCGGCGAGATCACCGTCCGCCCCGGCGACACGCTGCTGCTCGAGGCCCGCCCCGGATTCGTCGCGGCGCACCGCGATTCACCCGATTTCCACCTCGTGAGCGAGCTCGAAGGCTCCGCGCCGCTGCGCCACGACAAGGCGTGGATCGCCGTGCTGGTACTGCTGGCAACGATCGCGCTGCTGAGCTTGGAGAGTGTCTTTCCGCCGATGGTGGTGGCGATGTGCTCCGCCGCGGCGATGATCGGGCTGCGGTGCTGCACGGGGCCGCAGGCCCGCGCGGGGGTCGAGTGGCCGGTGCTCATCGTGATCGCAGCGTCGTTCGCGGTGGCCCGCGCAATGGACAAGACGGGCCTCGCGGCGGTTGTCGCCGATCACGTCATCCGGTTCGCCGGCGGAATGGGCCCGTGGGCTCTGCTGGGCGCGGTGTACCTGCTTTCGCTCGGTTTCACGACGCTGGTGAGCAACAACGCCGCGGCGGCGCTGGTGTTCCCCATCGCGCTGGAGGTGGCGCGGGGGCAGGGGCTGAGTTTCACGCCGTTCGCGGTGGCGGTGGCGATCGCAGCATCGTGCGAGTTCATGACGCCGCTGGGCTACCAGACGAATCTGATGGTCATGGGCCCGGGCGGGTACCGCTGGTCGGACTTCCTGCGGTTCGGACTGCCGCTGACGATCCTCAGTGCGGTGGTCGCGATCGGCGTCGGTCCGGTCGTGTTCGGTCTGTGACGCTCTTCACAACATCAGGCGGCGGCGGGAAGGGTCGCACATGAGAACCGGGCGGTTCTTGTGTGTTTGTATTTTGATCGGTATCCCCTGCCCCGAATGGGGCATCTCACACAGGCTTCACCCGAGCCCAACACAACCGGCCTTGTGGCATCAGAAACACTGCTGTTATGGGGCTTTTTGACGGTTTCATCGCCCATCGCCCGTGCCAGTCGCGGGCCCGTCCGACGTGTGTCCGGCGTTCGTTCCGGACTTCGCGCAATCCACGCGCGAAAGTTCCTTGGTCGATTTTGCATCGCATCCGACGCGACTGGACGATACGATCCCATCGTCTTGATCTCTCTCTCCTCCAGCGGGGCACTGTCTAGCGATAGTGCCCTGCTTGTTTTTTCGTCGTGACCGCCCGTGCCGTAGGCTCTCCAAGCGGCGCCACGCCGCCTTTCGGCCTCTGCATTCTCGCTTTTCAGTTTTCGCTCTCCAAAGCATGCCCACCGTTCTTCTCACCGGCGCCGCCGGGTTCATCGGCTCCCACGTCGCGCAGGCCCTGCTGGCCCGCGGCGACCGTGTGATCGCGCTCGACAACTTCGACGACGTCTACCCCCGCGCGCTGAAGCAGCGCAACCTCGAAGAGGTCCGGGCGGCTTTGCCGCGAGAGGCTGAGAAGGGATTGATCGTTGTCGAGGGCGACGCCAACGATGCGCCCCTCGTCACGCAGCTCCTGAACACCCACACGCCCCACGGCGTGATCCACCTCGGCGCCCGCGGCGGCGTCCGCCCCTCCATCGAACAGCCCGCGCTCTACTGCCGTGTGAACATCGAGGCCACCACCACCATGCTGGAGTGCGCCCGCCGCTGCCCCAGCGTCACGCGCTTCGTGCTCGCGTCCTCATCGAGCGTGTACGGCAACCTCAGCAAGGCCCCCTTCAGCGAGAGCGACGACGTGTCGTTCCCCATCAGCGCCTACGCGG
>CAYZFW010000048.1:6091-10374 GCA_964477615.1 uncultured Phycisphaeraceae bacterium
CCTACGCGGCGACCAAGCGCGCCTGCGAACTCATGGGCGCCACCTTCGCCCACCTCTACAAACTCCCCACCGCCTGCCTCCGCTTTTTCACCGTCTATGGCCCGCGCCAGCGCCCCAGCCTCGCCATCTCGATGTTTACCGAGCGCGTCGCCAAGGGCCTGCCCATCCCCGTCTTCGGCGACGGCTCCACCCTCCGCGACTACACCTACATCGACGACATCGTCCGCGGCGTGCTCGCGTCCTACGAACGCATCCCCGCCCACGGCTACCGCGTGTGGAACCTGGGAAACTCCGAGCCCGTCTCGCTGCAGACCATGATCGAAACGGTGGAGCGTGCCGTGGGGAAGAGGGCGATCATCGACCGCCAACCCGCCCAGCCCGGCGATGTGGAACGGACCTTCGCCGACTTGTCGCGGAGCAAGGCTGAACTGGGATACTGGCCTGCGACGACGTTTGAAGACGGTGTGCGGCGGCAGTGGGAGTGGATGCGGGGTCATCAAGCTTCGTAGTCGCCATACGGCTCGATTGGTCCATCACCAAACGGAAGGCCGCATTCCGGGCAGCACCCATGTTTGTTGCCGCGCAGGTCGTACCCACAGCCTGTGCAGATCACCCCGGCGTATCGCTCCAACAGATCGGGTCGATGGCCCAATGCGAGCATGTAGGGCCACACAATCAAGATCGTAACGACGACAGCGACATACGACCACAGCGCCGTGATCATCGCGAGCAGCAGCAGGAGATCGAACACCACGTCGATGGCGACGCCGACTAGCACGAACCTCGACAATGCCCGTTTGCGCAGTGCACCCCGGGTCCTGCCGACCGCCCACCACGTCACGGCGCGCGCGATGCACAGCAGCACGTACAGAACGATGATGCCCGCCGGTTGACCGAAACCAATCGGCAGTCGCGCCAACAGCAGAAGCCCGGTCAGAATAAGCGGGCCGGTGCCCGCAAGTGTCGCGACGATCGCAATACAGTCCACCGTGGACAAAGGCGATGGGCGTGAAACGCGGTACTTGAAGACCTTCGCAAGCAGGAAATAGACGGGGAGTTTCACGATCGCCGTGAGAGCCAGCGCAGGCAGGATGACCGTGAAGAACGTGACAAGGACAATCCCACCGCCGGACAGCATCGTGAATCACTCCAGTATGTTCGGTGATCTACTCACGTCCGCATCCCCGTAAACAACGCAATCGCCACCGGCACCAGCAGCAGGCACGGCACGAAGGCACCCAGCCAGATCGGTAGCCCCGGCAGGGCCAGCCCCGCCCCCGCAGCGCTCGCCGCCAGGCCCGCCGCCAGCAGCGGGGCGGCCTTCAACGACGCCCCCACCATCGATCCCGGCGTGCGCAGCAGGAACAGCGGCAGCACCGCGAAGAGTGTGACCACGTTCCCCAGCCACCCCGCCGCCCGACCCCAGCGCAGGCGGTCGATGCGTTCCAGCGCCGGCGTGGGCAGTGCGCCGCTGCGCGCAACCTGTGAAAGTTGCCGGATCGAGAGCGTCTCGCCGAACGCCGAGAGGGCTCGGACTTTGATCGTCGTGGGGTCAAGCGTGGAATCGATGCGCTCCATCGGCGTCGAGCCGTTGTCCGTGCCGGTGCCGGCCCCGGGGACGGATGCGTCCGCGGACTCACCGGGCGCCTCGCCCGGTCCGTCTCCCCCGCGAGTTGCGAACGCCGCGGGCGTCCACGCCTTGCCGCCGGTGAGCGACCAGCCTTTCCCGTCCCAGGCGGCGGCGTCGGCGGTGATCACGCGCGCCACGCGCCCCCCGCCGGCTTTGGGCCGCTCCCAGATCACGGCGTTCACCAGCGTGTCGGAATCGCCCTCGAACCGCTGCGCATAGAACAGCCGGCCCTCGGCGTCGGGGGTGAGGCGGATGCGGAACGGGTCCACGTCATCCTTGAACGAGTCGCCCGCGTCCCGGGCCAGCAGGGGCGACACCCGAGGCACCAGGAACTCCTGGTCCAGCGCCTGCAGCACCGTCATGAACACCGCCACGGCGAGGAACGGCCGAGCCACGCGGTGCAGGCTCACGCCGCTGGCGAGCACCGCGACGAGTTCGCGGTGACGCATCAACTGGGCGCAGGTGAAGCCCGCGGCGACGACGAGGATCACGCCGTTGAGGTACGCGAACAGTTGCAGAAGCCGCGGCGTCCACAGGCGCACGACGCCGACAACGGTGAGCAGGATCTGGTGCAAGGTGCCGGCATCGGCCTGGTTGGCGGAGGCCGTGTCAGTCGCCGCACGGTAGAAGCGGCCGAGGTTGATGAAGACATCCACCGTGACGATGAAGCCGAACAGGACCACCATCAGGATGACGATGTTTGTCAGGTAGAGGCGGGCGATGTAGCGATTCAGGGTGGGCACGGGGGAAATGGCAAAGGGCAAATCGCAATGAGCAAATCAGGAGGGATGGACGTGGCGCTGGTTGGCGTTGCGGAAGAGTGGCATGAGGAGCGTTGTCGTGACGATGGCGACGATGCCGGCTCCAACGGTATCACTCAAGTAGTGGTCGGCTTCGAACAGCCGCGTGGCGGCGCAGCCGATGGGCAGCGCCGCCCACACGGGCCACGCGCGGGGGAACAGGCACACCAGCGCGCACGCCGCCCCCGCGCTGACGCCGACATGGCTGCTGGGGAAGCCCAGGCCGCTGCTGCTCCACCAACCGGTTTCCCCTTCGCCCCCCCACGCGCGGAAGACGTACGCTGCGCCGGCTTCGATGGCAGACTCGGGCCGTTCTCGCCGCACGATGATCTTCACTACCTCACACAGCGCCCCGGCGAGCGCCGCGCACGCGGAGAGCCACACCGCCCGGCGGATCGAAGCCCACGCCAGCGCTGCCTTCGGGCGTGCATCGATCATCCACAGCGCCGACGCGGCGAGCAGCCAGGTGGGCAGATACCCCGTGACGCGGAACATCCGGGCCCAGTCGCGCTTCAGCGGGTTGTCCAGCCGCAGGTGGTCGCGCACGAGCGGATCGAGCGCCATCGCACCCCACAGCAGCGCGGCCAGCACCAACCCCGCCGCGAGGTACGCGGTGAATCGGGAGAAGAGGTTGGGTTTGCTCGGCGTGTTCACGGGGCCACCCCAGCGTACCCGCGTGCCGCGAAGACGGATCGGGCGTGCCGGGTGCCGGTCTCGCCGACGGTCTCGACCAACACGGGCGGCGAACCAAATCGGACGGCCCTGGCCCAGCGATCAGCGCTCGCCGAGCGCCCGCCGTCGATCAGCACGGCCGGACGGCCCAGCAGGTCCGGGCGTGTTAGATCGGAGTCGGCAAAATCGTCGTACGCCGAGCGGCGATCGCCCAGACGGCTCGCGGCGGAGAACACTCTCGGACGGCCACGGCAGTAGAACGCGAGCAGTGCCGCGTGGGTGTAGCGGGCGCCGATGATGAGCGCGGGCTGGCCCGTCTCACGCTCCAGCGCCTCGCGCTGCCGGTCCACCGCCGCGGCGAGTTCCCGCGCGCCCGAGATTCGCTCGATGGGGACGAGCGGACCAACCCAGGGCGCCCGAGAGAGCGGCCCCAGCAGCATCATGCCCAGCGCGGCGACCACGCCGTAGCCCAGTCCGAAGTGCAGCGCGAGTTGGAACGCCGTCTCGGGCCTACTGCGGAAGACACCTGCGCGGGGCCTCTGGTCACGCGGCAGCGCGAGCCACGCCGAGATGCGCGCGCGATAGTCGTCCATCGCGTGGACGAGCACGACGGCAGTGAGTGGGATAAGCGACACCCACGCGCCGATGGGCCAGTTGCCCTCGACATCGGTGAAGAACGACACGCCGAGGTAGGTCAGCAGCACGGGCAAGCACCCGCACAACGCGAAACCTGCGGCGTCTCCCAGCGGGTGACCACTATCACCGACGAACGAACCCCGAGGGTGCGCGAGTGGGCCCGCGATCTGGCCGTCTTGCTTCCGCAGCGCCGTGCGCACCGCGAGCCACATCGCCAGCACGATCGGCCCGGCGAGGGCTACCAGCACGCCGAGGTACTCAAGGGTCCATATCGCCGAGTACGCGCGACCGCCGCTGCCCCCGCCCCCGCTCCTGCCCGCCGGGAGGTCCGACCCTCCGACCCCCAGGTGCCCAAGAAGGTGCGCGACGGTCGGCCACCCGCGCTGGGCGTTCCAGATCACCACCGGCGAAGCGCAGACGAAGAACACAACGCACGCCACGATGACCACCGGCACCGCAGGCCTCGTCCGATTCCGACGCGACAGCACGAAGAACAGCGCGATCCCGAGGGCAGCGAGCAAAATGGTGTACTTGAACAGGAACCC
>CAYZFW010000049.1:0-10342 GCA_964477615.1 uncultured Phycisphaeraceae bacterium
CTTACGGAACCTCCCGCGTGGCGTTCAGTTTTTTTGGCAAGAAGAAGGATGACCCCGAGGCCGGCAAGCCCGCGCCCGCAGCAGGCACACCGGGCGCGGCGGGTACCCCTGGAACGTCCCCCGGCGCGGGCGAAGGCGAGGGCGACCAGACCGGCGGTGCGTCGGGCTTCACCCCCGACCCGCGCAAGGCCCAAGCCTTTTTTTCCCACGCCCAAACGATTCAGGACACCGAGAACTTCGAGTACGCCACCACCCTCTGGCTGCAGGGCCTCCGCATGGACCCCACCAGCATGAAGGGGCACGAAAAGTTCTTCGAGTGCGCGTCGGCCTTCGGCGAACGAACCGGGAACAAAGGCCCGTCCAAAACCCAGTCCGGGGCGCTCCCCAGCAAGACGACGGTCGACAAGTATGTCACCGCCCTGCTGAACTGGGGGACCAAGCCGATGGAGTGGCAGGCGGGGCTGAAAGCGCTCGAACTCGCGGTGAAGCTCGACCTCGCCGAGCCGGGGTATTGGATCGGATCGAAGGTTCTGGGATTGGCCGTCAACGACACCAAGCGGGTGAAGAAGGACCATCTGGTCCAGATGATGGAGATGTTCTCGAAGATCAGCGCCTTCGACCGCGCGGTGCAGGCGGGCGAGGCGGCGGCCCGCATGGACCCGTCGGACTCGGCGCTGGTCGCGACGGTGCGGAACATGTCCGCACAGGCGACGATGAACCGGGGCGGCTACGAGCAGACGGGCGACGCCGGGGGGTTCCGCAAGAACGTCCGCAACCTCGAGGCGCAGAAGGCCAAGGAAGAGGAAGAGCGGATCGTCAAGACCGAGGACGTGCAGAACCGCGCCATCGAGGGCGCAATGGCCGACCTGAAGGCCCGGCCCTCCGACCCCGCGACGATCATGAAACTCGCCCGCCTGCTCCGCGAACGCGGCACGCCGGAAGACGAGAAACTCGCCTACCAAGTGCTCATCAAGGGCTTTGAAGCCACCAAGACGTACAAGTTCAAGCAGGAAGCCGGCGACATCAAGATGCGCGTTGGGCGGCGGAAACTGCGGGAAATCAAGGCCGCTCTGGACGCCGATCCTTCCAACGAAGAGCGCAAGGCGCAGTACGAATCCGCTGCGCGGAAGGTGCTGGAAGGCGAGATCGCCGAGTACATCGAGCGCGTCGCGGCGTATCCCACCGACCTGTCGATGAAGTTCGAGCTCGGTCGGCGTCAGGCCGAGGTGGGCGAACACGAAAAGGCCATCGAGCAGTACCAGGTGGCCCAGAACGCCCCGGGCATCGGCAACACCGTGCTGGCCCACCTCGGGGCGAGTTTCGTCGCGATGGGCTGGCTGGACGAGGCCGAGGGGACGTTCCGGCGGGCGCTCGAGAAACTCGAGAACCAGAACGACGAACTCGGGCAGTCGCTCCGCTACGGTCTGATGGACGTGCTGCAGCGCAAGGCCACCGAGGGGCGCGACCTGAACAACGCGGAGGAGGCGTTCAAACTCGCCTCAGCGATCGCGATCCAGCAGATCAACTACCGCGACATCCGGGCACGGCGAGAGGTGCTGCAGGCGCTGGTAAAGGAACTGCGGACTTCGCGGGGGTAATCCGGCTTGCAGAGGGTGTTGGTATAGGGTGTAGGGTGTGACGCAGATCGTTCGAATGCCCCCGTCCGAATCTGTGCTTTGAACTTTGTGCTCTGTGCTGTGGGTTCCCCACTCACCTCCGATTTTCACTCTTCGCTTCTCACTTTTCGCTTTCACCGACGGACCCACCATGCTCCGCCCCATCGCCCTCATCGCCGCCGCTGTTTGCTTCCTTTCGCCCGCCGCGTGGGCCATCGACGAGGAACACCTCGTCATGGGCCGCGAGATGGCCGCGAAGGCCGAGGCGTGGCTTCGTCTGGAGCAGGACGTCGCCACCGGCGGGTGGTCGGTCAACCCGACGCCCGATGCCCCCCAACTCCCCGCCATCACCGGGCTCGTGCTGAGCGGCCTCCTGATGTCGTCGAGCGTGGACGCGACCGACCCCGCCGTACGCCGCGGCGTGGACTTCGTCCTCAAGTACCGCCAGCCCGACGGGGGCATCTACGACCGCATCCTGCCGTCGTACAACACCGCCATCTGCCTCTCGGCACTCGCAAAGGCTCGGACCCCCGAGGCCTCGGCGGCGCTCATCCCGGGGCGTGAATTCCTCAAGAGCCTGCAGTGGTCCGAGGACGCCCGCACCGACCGAACCAGCGAAACCGGGCAGGTGCAGCGCACCCACCCGTTCTACGGCGGGGTGGGCTACGGGAACTCCGGCCGCCCCGATAACTCGAACCTTGCGATGTTCCTGCAGGCGATGCACGACACCGGACTGAACCCCGAAGACCCCGCCTATGCCCGCGCCTTGGTGTTCCTTGAACGCACCCAGATGCTCGATACGGTGAACGACATGCCGTACGCCGACGGCTCGAAGCAGGGCGGATTCATCTACGCCACCACGCCCGACAACAAGCCCGAAAGCCTGGGCATCGGCGAGAGCAAGGCCGGCACAATCGAAGAAACCCTCAGCGACGGCACGAAGGCCTCGCGCCTCCGCGCGTACGGCAGCATGACCTACGCCGGGTTCAAAGGCTACATCTACGCCGACCTGAAGCGCGAAGACCCGCGTGTGAAGGCCGCGTACGACTGGGTTCGTCGCAACTACACGCTGAAGGAGAACCCCGGCGTCGGCTCCGACGGGCAGTACTACTACTACGTGACCTTCTCGCGGGCGCTCAAGGCCTGGGGCACGACCACGATCACGACGCTTTCGGGCGACGGCAAGCCCGCCGAGACCCGCGACTGGGCGAACGATCTCATCGACCAACTCGCGACGATGCAGAACGAGGACGGCTCGTTCAAGAGCGTCGACGACCGGTGGATGGAGAACAACCCCGTGCTGATCACGGCTTACGCCCTGATTGCGCTGCGCGAGGCCGTGGAGTAGGCGGGTCCCGCGGGCGGTGGGGCAGGAGTTCGGTCCCGGGGCGAGCATGCATCGCAGCAGCGACGCGAACCTACGGGTCGCATCGGCCGTAATACCCCCATGCCCTACGTCAACGTTCGCATCACCCGTGACACCGTGACACGCGAGCAAAAGGCACGGATCGTCTCGGAGATCACCCAGACCCTGGTGACCGTCCTCGGCAAGAAGCCCGAGCACACCCACATCGTGATCGACGAGATCGATCTCGACAACTGGGGGTTTGCCGGCAGCCTGACGAGCGATCTGCGGGCTGGCGCTGCCTTGCCAAGACCCGAACGTTGAACCACGGGCAGGCGGCTCCGGAACGCCGGCCAGCCTTGCGCCCCCCCCCCGTATCCCCGTCGGGTCCGGCGGTCGTTTCCGCGTCCCATTCAACAAAAAAAAAGAGGCGGCGCGCATCCGAAGACGCTGCGCCGCCCTTCCGGGGGGCAAGTTGACCGACAAGGGAAGAATACCCAGTGCATGTCCCGTGTCGAGTCGTTTGCCGTGACATTTTCAGAATAGTTTGGAATTACTCTAGGCTTGGCTGGCTTCAGCCAACCAAGAGGTCCAGCACCCCGGCCAGCCCCAGCGTGACGCTCACGACGCCGTTGACTGTGAAGAACGCCATTGGGAGCCCCGCCATCCCCCGCTTGGCCAACACCCAGTGCTCAAACACAAGCAACGCCGCCACCATCGCAGCGGCGGTCCGCATGATGACCCCGAACCGGGGCTCAAACGCCACAAAGCCGGCGAGGAACAGGAACGCGAAAAGGTGGAGCCCACGGCTCAGCCACAGGGCGCGACGAACCCCCAGACGAGCGGGCACGCTGTTCAGCCCGACTCGGCGGTCAAAGTCGAGATCCTGCAGGGCGTAGGCGATATCAAAACCCGCGACCCAGCAGACGACCATTCCTGAGAGAAGCCATAGGGACGTGCCGTCCTCGGAGAGGAGGAACGCCGGTTCGATCGCGATGGCTGCGGCCAGCGGGGACGCAGCGAGCGCTCCGCCGAGGAAAACGTGGCACCACGCGGTGAAGCGTTTGGTGTACGAATAGAACGCGATCCAGGCGAGCACCGGGACGCTGAGCATCACCGGCCAGGGATTGTGGAACAACACCCAGAACAGCCCGCACGCCAAGACGAACGCCGAGGCGAAGGCCAGCGCGATGCGGACGGCTTTTCCCTCGGAGAGTTGACCTGAAGCGATGACCCGCCGGGCGGTGCGCGGGTTGTCGCGGTCAAACCGCCAATCGGCGATGCGGTTGACCAGCATGGCCCAGGTGCGGGCCAGGAACATGCACAAGACAATCACGCCCGCTTGGGCGGCGAGGGTTCCCCAGCCCGATGTGCCACCGGGCGATGACCCGGCGGGCACGAGCAGGTCGCCACGCGTCACCGGAGCCGCCGCGAACGCAGCGAGGAGCGCGAAAGGCAGGGCGAAGACGCTGTGGGCGAGTTTGATGTCGGAGAGGGCGAGGAAAACTCCGGACCACCGGCCCGATCGTCCAAGAAAATGGTCTCCCGCAGTGTCTATTTGAGGCTCCGATGGAGAAGTCAAAGCGGGTTTCAATCCTCGGCTATGATTGAAAAGAAACGGCTCGATGTTTTCAATCTGGTGCGAAAATGAAAAGGAGCAATCAATGTGGCCGAGTTCGGTGAAGGCTAGCCCCGTCGGGACGCTCGAGCCAACCGAAGCGTTCGAGCGGGTTCTGTTCGCTGGAGGAACGGAGAACCGAACGGCCCAGGGCTGGGCCTTTCGACCACTGCCGCTGCCACCGAGAGTCGACCGCCTCGAATTCCAAGACCGAATCAGCGATGCGCACGAATCGGCGTTAATCGCGATGAGCACCTTGAACGGCGCAGCTCAGTCGTGCCCATTCAGGAACCTGCTGGTTGCGCCGCTGCTCAGCCGAGACGCCGTGACATCATCGCGCATCGAGAACACCATCGCGACACCGCGGGAAGTGGCGATGGTGGCAGCAGGGCTCAAACCCCAGCGGAGCGAAGCGACAGAGGTCAACAACTACCGCGATGCACTGCTCCATGGACTTCGGTCCCCGCTCCCGATCTGTATGAGGCTTGTGAAGGAGATGCACGTCATTCTGATGACTGGGGTAAGGGGAGGCGACAAGACTCCCGGAGAGATCCGAACGGTGCAGAACTGGATCGGGTCCGATGAATCTGACTTCTCAACAGCACGCTTTGTCCCGCCGCGCCCGGGCGAGCCGCTCCTGCAGTGCTTGAAGAACCTCGAACAATTCTGGAACGGCGATCCACGGCTTTATGAGGATGGGGTCCGGAGACCGAAGCACCTCGTCGAAATCGCTCTCGCTCACTACCAGTTCGAGTGCATCCATCCCTTTAACGACGGTAACGGAAGGCTCGGCCGGGCGATCTCCGCGCTGTCATTCGTGCGCTCGGGCTTGATCGATACGCCGCTGGTCTACATCAGCGGCTTTTTCGATGCTCACCGACAACAGTACTACGACCACTTGCTGCGACTGAGCCAGAGCGGAGACTGGGCGGACTGGTGCGTGTTCTTCCTGCAGGGGGTGGCGGCGCAGGCAACAGACGCGCACGCCCGCGTGGGTCGAATCACCGCCGAGCGCGAGCGTGTCCGCGAGAGTCTGCAGCGGCAGCGTGCGGCCTCAAGGGTATTTGGCTTTCTCGATCACCTCATTCAGTTTCAGTTCACCGACGTGCGGATGGCCGCCGAGTTCATGGGGGTCAAGAAACCGACGGCCCAATCGGATATCGAGAAACTGGAGAAGGCCGAGTTCCTGAAGGAACTCTCTGGCAACACGTATGGACGATTTTGGGGCGCGACGCCGATCTTTGAGATCATTGACCCCACTAATCCGAGCGCTGCGGAGAAGGTGCCGTCGCCCCCTCCAGATGCTCCGCCCACCGAACCTTGAGATCGTGCTCGACGCCCAGAAGATCAAGCAGGCGGCCGGCGACGAAGTCGATGACCTGCTCCACCTTTGTCGGCAGCAGATAGAACCCGGGGTTGCACGGGCAGATGATCGCGCCGCTGAGGGTGAGAGTTTCCATCGCGCGGATGTCGATCAGCGTCAGCGGGGCCTCGCGGTGCGCGACGATCAGTTTCATGCGCTCCTTCAGCGCCACCGCGGCGGCGCGTGTGACGAGGGTGTCGCCGGTGCCGCAGGCAATCTGGTTCAGCGTGTTCGAGGAGCACGGGACGATGACCATGCCGTCGTGACGGAACGAGCCGGAACCGATGGCGGCACCGACGTCGCGCGAGGGGTAGTAGTGAAGCCCCTGCTCACGGAGCGCTTGGATGGAGTCTGTTCCGTGTGCTTGGTCGGGAAGCGGGGTGGCAGCGCGATCGTCTCGCGCCGGTCCGAGCCCCGCGAAGTCCGCCAGCGATCTGGCATCGAGGCGCTCGATGCCCAGCTCATCGAAGAGCAATCGCTGGCCGTAGGGTGTCACGCACAGGTGGCACTCGTGCCCGGCCCGAAGGATCTCCTGCACCACCCGCTTGGCATACAACGCTCCCGAGGCACCGGTGATCCCGACAACGTACTTGCGGCGGGAAAAGCGGCCCCTCGGTTCGCCGGGTTCATTCGGTTTGTTCGATGTGTTCGGCATCTGATGGGATTCGCCAACCGGGCGGCCTCAGATTCTAGGGAGCGCCGGGGCCCTGGCCGATGCTCTGCAGCACGGCACGCCCATCCACACTTGGCGCACGACCGGTTCTGGATCGAACTCGATGACCACCCCACTGCTCATCTTCCTCGGTGCCGGTCTCGGCGGCCTGCTGCGGTGGTGGCTCTCCCCGTTGGCACAATCGCTCACCGCCTCCAACTTCCCGCTGGGAACCCTCGCCATCAACCTCTCGGGTTGCTTGCTCATCGGCGTATTGGCGAACCTGAGCACACCGTGGATGGCACGCGAAGACGTGCGCCTGGGGCTGATCGTCGGCGTCCTCGGCGGGTACACCACGTTCTCATCGTTCGCGCTCGAGGCCGTGAGGCTCTTCCAAACCGGGCACGCGGGCAAGGCGGCACTCTCCATCCTGCTGAGCAACGCGCTCTGCCTGCTCGCGGCGTGGGGTGGGATGGGCATCGGACGCTTGATCTCATCGCGGTAAGCCTCGATCAGAACCGGCGCAACCACATAGCCAGATTCATCATCGGCCACGCGAGCCGCCACAGCTTCTCCGGCTGCTGAGCGACCGTGGCGCACGCCGCGTCGGTGAACACGGAACGGGCCGTGGCACTGCCCAGCACGTCCGCCGCGCGGGTTTCCATCCAAGCCTGGAACGGCATCGGGAAACTGGCTTTGGGCCGATCCACGATCTCGCGCGGCAAGTCCCGCTCGAATGCGCCGCGCAGAGCGATCTTCGTGCGGATCGACGCGGGAAGTCCGGCATCGCCCCGTGCCACTGAGGTTGGCGTACCCGCCGACATCAGTGCCCCCCCCACTCCCGCCCCCACCATGCCCTCAACCACGCACTTGCTCTCCATCGGCAGGGCGTTGGCCAGCGCCATCACCTCGATGTCCGCCAGCGGCGTGCGCCCTTCGACCCCCGCGAGCATCGTCGCCGTATCGAGCCGTTGCAGCAGGCCCGCGAGATTCACGCGCTGGTGGAAGCGCAGGTGGGTCTGCACCGAGTACGCGCCCCCGCAGTCACCGACCGCACCGGCGAACTCACCCCGGTACCACTCGGGCATCGCGTCGGCCCCGCCCGCAGCGCGGAGCACACCCTCGTTCAGCACCGCCCCCCACGCGCTCGGCGGCACCCACGCCGCCTCGTTCATCTCGACCTCCGCCGCACAAACCGGCTCGCCCCGCGCGATGGCCTCGGCGGACGCCCACGCCGCACGCATCGGACCTTCATAGCCCGCAAAGAGTTCATCCGCCCCCTCGCCCGAAAGCGTCACCACGCAGCCGTCGGCGCGCAGCCGCTCGGCGACGGTGAAGATCGCCACCTCGTTGGGCGTGCTCAGCGGGACGCCGAGTTCCCCAACCATCCACTCCCACCGCTCGTGGAACCGCTCCCGCGTGATGCGGGCCTCGGCGTGCCGGGTGCCCAGGTGGACCGCCGCCTTGTGCGCAAACGCGAAATCGCTCGCCGCCGCGGCGTCGCGGCAATCGCACGGCAGCGCCGCGCCCGCGCAATAGGTCCGCAGCAGATCGGTCTCGCGCCGCGCGATGCTCGTGACGACGCTGCTATCGAGCCCGCCCGAGAGCAGGCAGCAGGTCGGCACATCGCTGCGGAGATGCCGCCGTACGGAGTCGGTGACCACTTCGCGGACCAGCGATTCACCGCCGTCTTTCATCACCGCGCTGCGGATGCTCGATGATGTGAATGTCGAACGCCGCTTCGTGGGTTCAATTAGCCCCACCATGGGGCGTCCACCGGCGAACTCGCACAGCGCCGCCTGGCCCGGGCGCAGCGTGTGGACACCCTCGTACATCGTGCGGTTGCCCAGCTGCGTACGGATCGTCGTGAGGTACGCCGCGCACATGAACGGATCGGGGCGTTTGGGCACATCCGGGTGCTCGGCGACGGCCCACGCCTCGCTCGCGAAGACCACCGACCGAGCACCGACATGGAAGCTCAGCGGCTTCATCCCAAGGGGATCTCGCGCGAGCAGCAGCGTGTTCTCGCGGCAATCAAAGAGCGCCAGCGCGTACATGCCACGCAGCCGTGCCAGGCCCGCCGGGCCCCACAACGCCAGAGCCTGCAGCACCGTCTCGGTATCGCAGGTGGATCGGAACTCAACCCCACGCCCCGAGAGTTCAAGGCGGACTTCGGCGTCGTTGTAGAGCTCGCCGTTGTAGACCAGTGCAAAGCGAGGCACGCCGCCCTGTTCGAGGACCATCGGCTGGGCCCCCGCGGGCGTCGGGTCGATGACACTGAGGCGGCGGTGCAGCAGCAGCGCGCCCCGGTGCCGCCAAAGCCCCGCACCATCCGGGCCGCGGCGTTGCAACAGGTCGCGCCACCGCCCGGCCCGTTCGTCGGTGAACGAGCCGGTGTCCGACCCGGCAACGGAAACCACACCTGCGATGCCGCACATCGGGGCGTGTTATCGGCGTTTTTCGATGGCGGGCGTGGGAAGATGCGCAGTGCCGGGCCGGATCGTCGGGCGGCTACCGCACGAGCCGTGCGAGGTCGGCCCCGTCCGCGTCGAGCAGGCTCAGCGCCCCGTCCTTCAGCGAGAACTTCCGTGCCTTCCCCAACGCCGCGGTGAAGCCGTCTTCGAGGTTCATCAGTTCGGGCGGCCCGGCCATCCGGGTCGCGGCCACCGGTGAGAGGGCGAACTCACCCGCGACAAGTTTGGACAGGTCGAGCTTGGACGCAAGACGGTTGACGCCGCCAAAGCCGGAGAACCCGCCGTCGGGCGCGATGGTGAAGCCGGGGACACGCCCGCCCAAACCCGCGACGTCACCGATCGGGTTGCCGCCGAGCGAGGCGAGCTTCCATTCGCCGGACACGGCAGAGACCGCCTGTTCAAGTGTCATTGAGGCTCCTTCCGACGATGCCTTCCCGCCGCCCGACGCGCAGCCCGCGATCGAACACGCGAGGGTCAGGGTCACAACGGCCATGGTGTTCAGGAGTGATCGGGTGGGGTTCATTGGGTCCTCTTTGGTCATGGAATGTTCGCATCGGCCGTGCTCGTGCCGGCGAGCACGTTCGCCCGAAGGTGCTCGGGTGAAAGCGTACCCACCACCACCGACGACACCCCGGGCTGCGAGAGCGCAAATCGGATCGCGGACCCGGCGTCCCGCGCGTGCCCGCTCGCGAGGGCCTTCTTGACCAGCACCCCCACGCCACGCCTCCCGGCCTCTGCGGCAGCGGGCGCATCGGCCCGCTCCGACGCGCTGAGCGTCAGCATTACCACGTCCACATGCTGCACCGCCAGCATCGCCCCACCCGGAGACTTGGTGCTCACCCCCACCGCCCGCACCAGGCCGCGGCGCTGAAGATGACGCAGGGCCTCAAGCCCGCCGCTGCGCAGAATCACCCCCTCGTCATCGCCGTTCGAATGCAGCAGCGCGATCTCGACCCGGTCGGTGCGCAGCCGGTGCAGCGACCGCTCGATGCTCGCGGTGACCGCTGCGGGAGAGAAATCAAAGGTCGAGACGCCGTTGTCGAATGTCTCACCCGCCTTGGTGCAGATCACCCACCGGTCCCGCGGCGCGACCCGGCCCAGCAGGGCCCCCAGGCGCTCCTCGCTTGTGCCGTACGCCGGGGCAGTGTCGATGAGGTTGACCCCGAGTTCCGCGGCGGTGCCGAGCAACGCCGCGACCTGATCATCGCCGGGCAGATCACGTCATCGCCCATGTGCGGCAGCACGAGCGCGCGCTGCTTGTGTCGTCAGGGCTG
>CAYZFW010000050.1:0-10230 GCA_964477615.1 uncultured Phycisphaeraceae bacterium
GCCCCATCCCGAAGGCCGGTTTCCACCGAAGCGCTGCTCGGGGCAGCGCTGGCCTCGCGCCTCAACCGCCTCGACGTCCGCTCCCACCGCCTCTTCGCCGGCAAACTCCCCGGCGAGCGGCGCAGCAAGAAGCGCGGCGCATCGGTCGAGTTCGCCGAGCACCGCCAGTACGCCGAGGGGGACGACCTGCGGTTCATCGACTGGAACGTCTTCGCCCGCCTCGACCGACTCTTCGTCAAGCTCTTCATGGAGGAAGAGGACCTGGCGCTGCACGTGGTGATCGACGCCTCCGCCAGCATGGACACGCCCGCGTCCCCGTCGGGCGATGCCGATCCCGCGTCACCGCTCGGGCTGAACAAGCGACTCTTCGCATGCCGCCTCGGCGCGGCCCTCGGGTACGTCGGCCTGTGCGGACAGAACCGTGTGGGTGCCACCGTCTTCGGCGTGCCGGGACGCGAGCGCCCCGCCACCATGCCCGACTGCCGCGGCACCTCCAACACCAAGCGTCTCGTCCGCTTCCTCCTTGACGAAGCCTGGGGCGACGACGACACGGCGTTCAACGTCCCCCCCGCGGACTCGAACACACTCAGCGGCGCGCTCTCGTACGTTGCGCGGTCGCGCGTCGGCAAGGGCGTGGTCGTGGTGATCAGCGACGGCCTCACCGCGCCGCCCAAAAAGCCCGCGGCGAAGGGCGAGCCCGTGGATCAGGGGTACGAGGAAGGCCTGCGCTCACTCGCCGCCGTCGCCGGCGCGGGCGGGTTCGACGTGTACTTCCTGCAGACGCTGGCCCCGGCGGAGCTCGAGCCGGAACTGCTGGGGAAATCGTCGCTCGACGCGCTCACGGGCGACCTGCGCCTCACCGACGCCGAGACCGGGCTCGCCGCGGAGGTGACCGTCACCGCCCCGCTGATCCGCGAGTACAAACGCCGGCTCACGGCGTACTGCGACACGCTGCACACCGCCTGCGCCTCGCGCGGCATCGCGCACCATCTGGTGAAGACCGACGCCGACATCGCCTCGCTGCTGACGGGCACGCTGCGGCGGATGGGGGTTGTCGGGTGAGCGGAAGGGATGGATCACCTTCACGGTTGTGTTCACTGGGTGGCATGCTGACGGACTACAGGTAACTCGTGCTCTCGAACTTCAGCGGGCGGTCCAGATTCAGCACCAGGTACCGAAGCGCATCGACGGCGTGGTCGTTGCCGTCTTTGACGGGCTCGCTCGCGTCGGACAGTTCTGATCCGGCACGCCCGGGCGGCGGGTAGTGATACTTCGTGAGGCACTCGATCAGCGTGCGGCAGCGCGGGTGGATGAAGAGCGTGGGCGGGCCCGACGCCGGCGCGAGACGCGCACGAAGCAGCGACAGCCCCTGCTGAATGCGAGAAGAACGGTGCTTGACCCGATACCCGGCGCGGCGCAGCACGTCGGCGTGGCTCTCGCCGCTCTGCGCTTCCGACGCCGAGCCCGCCGGGTCGATGCCGATCCACGCGGGTTTGGGCCATCCGCGGCGCTCGATGCGCTCGATGTGCTGAGCGATGGTCAGCCGGGCTTCGCAGTGCTCATCGATGATGTGGAGCGTGTTCGACCCGGCGTCGTGCGTGCCCCAGAGGAAGACGGTGGGTGCACGGAAGCCGAAATCCATCCCACCCAGCCAGGTGATCGCCGCCTCTTCAGAGACGTCCGCGGTCTCACGCACATGGACGCGCTCATCGAACTCCGGCATCACGCAGTCGTCGCGCTTCGGGCGCAGGCACAGCATCTCGGCGGCCCACTGCGACGCACCGACGCGTGCCTTCATCGCCACGGCGTCTTCGACACGGAGGTGCCCCACGCCGCGCTTCGCCATCCCGGCGCACTCGGGCAGGAGCGTGCAGGTTTCGCAGGGTCGCTGCGGCGGGCACGTCTCGAGGATATCGACGACGCCCCACCGGAACAGTGCCCGGGCGCGAGAACCCTCCACGGGCGCGGCCGAGGTGATGAGTTCGCTCATCAGCCCATAGGGCTCGTGGCAGGTCGACAGCGCCTCGACAGCGGCGTGGACCAGCCGCCCGCCGAGCACGCGCGAGCGCGGGGCGAGCTGGGCCGCGCTCCACACGTCGCGGTCAAACAGCTCGGCCTCATCGCAACGGAGCTTCTGCGGTCGGGCCCCGCGCACCGATGTCGGAGACTGCGCCAGCACTTCGGCCATGGATCCGTTCAGCAGGCGCACACGACGGTCGGTCATGCGGCCGTCAACGAGACGCTGCAGCGGCGGGCGCTCGAAGAGTCGGCGCAGGTGGGCGTGCAGGCGCTGCGATTGTTCGAGCGAGCCCCCGAGCACCTTCACCTCGACGCCGGGCTTGAAGAGCAGATCGAGGGCGGTCGCGACGGCGGCGTAGAACGTCTTACCCCCGCCGCGGCACGCCCACACCACCGCGTCGGGCTTCGGCGGCTCGTTCTCACGCGGCTCGCGGAAGGCATGCCAGAGATAGGCGAGCGGCCCGCCGGCTCTCTTTGCGCCCGCACCGCTCGCCGTAGGCGGGTGCTCGCACGGCACCTCGATGTCAAGCGCCAGGCGCAGCCAGACGCGGAGTTGTTCAGGGCCGCGCGGATGGAGCGCGAGCAGACGGTCACGGTCACGCCGCGGACGGCGCGGCGCGTGGTCGGCGGAGTTCAGCATGTCGGTTCCCCGGAGAGAGAGCGGTCACAAAGGACGCACGGCGAAGCGGGTGAGACGGTGCGGCTGGCGCGCCGGCGTTGTGCGGTCAGTCCGCGCCGGAAGGCCCGTCATCATCGGTATGTGCGGCGGTCGTCGCGCGGTGGCGCGGCTCGTTGGAGGCGAGGGCGAGGGCGTCGAGGCGGGAGAGGAGATCGTCCTCGTCGGCGTCGCTCGGATCGGCTTCCACTGTGGGTGCTGATGGCTCAGCAGCGGCGGAACTGCGGCGGATCCGCAGCAGATCGATGCACGCCTTGCGGGATGTCTCTTCGCTCGAAGAGGAGTTGACGAGTGTGCGGAGGCGGTGGGCCGCGAGGGTGCGGGCGCGGCTGACGATGAGGTCAGCGCGGTCGTCCGCGAGTTCGCGCATCGAGCGCCGGAGTGCGAGCACGTCGCGACGCTCGGCCCAGTCGATGAGGGCGCGGAGCGAGAGGCCGTGGGCGCGGGCGAGGTCATCGAGGGCGTCGCACTCGGAGAACAGCGAGGCGATGAGTTCGGACTCGGACGGGTCCGCAGGAGGCAAGGAGGCCACGGGAGTGGCGGGTTCGACGAGCGACGGACGCGCCGGTAGCGCGTTCTCGGTGGCCGGGGCCTCGTCGCACACCGATGACACTGCGAGTTTCGGCTTGGAGTGCGATGCGGTGCGGCGCGGGGCGGTCTGCGTGCTGCGGGACGATGATGTGGCGGCGGGCATGGTGGTTTCCCCTTTCGGAATCGTGTGCTGGGTCATTCTTTGGCGGAGGCGGGTTGCTTCCGGGACGCGGGTGTTTCAGGCCGGTTTGCTTGGTCGCAGCGGATACCGAGCGACTTGCACAGCGCGGTGCGCCGATCAGGCGCGAGTCGGCGCAGAGCCTTCAGGATGGCGCTGCGTTCACGCGCGGTGGTGAAGAAGGTGATGGCGTGCGGGAGGTTGGCCGGGTCGGGCGGAGGGTGGATTGGGCACATGGTGGCTCGTGCTTCGGTATCTGGTGTGGGGCATCGCGTCACAGCGGCGACGCTGGGGATTGCCAGGCATACGCCCTTGTGTCCCGCGCGAGACGCTCGCAGGCTTTGGTGAAGATGTGGTCCGCGGGGTCACGCTTGGTGCCGCGCGTGGCGCGGGAGGCGTCGCTCCATCGCCGCAGTTCAGATTCAATGAGCGGCGGAGGGAAGACGCAGCACAGGCGGTGCATCGCCTCGCGCGGCGTGGCGAGACGCCAGGCGTCGATGCCCGCCTCGTCGATCAGGTCGCGCAGGCGAGCATCGTGGGGGCTGATGGGCACGGGGAACTCGGTCATCCCCGCGGCGCGGAACACAGCGCCGGCGTGCCCCAGGGCCGCGAGCGCTTCGATGCGCGGCGTTGGCGCAGATCGCAGGGCGTGCGCAACCAGAGCGCGGGCGAGGCCCAGGCCGCGGTGCGGCGGGGCCACGATCACCCGAGAAATGCAGCGGATTTCGTCGTTCAGCCGCTGGGCGTTGGCACGCTTGTCCGGGGTGTCGTAGCGTCCGGGCCATGCGAGGCGGCGCCACGCCGCGTTGAGCGTCGGGAGGCTCAGCGTGAGCACCGCCGCGAGGGAGCCAGAATCGCGGCCGGTGGCGCGGAAGACGCGGTCGATGGTCGCGGGCGGGCGTGTGCGATAGTGGTGGTGCGCGAGCGCGGCGAGGTCGTCGCGGGTGCCGGTGGAGAAGGCGTAGCGGCGTTGTGTGGACTCCGCAGCGATGAGGTGATGCGCGATGCTGGCGGCTCCGGCGTCGTCGAGCGTGATCGACGTCGTCGGCGCGAGGTGCGGGGTCACGACGCCGGCGCGGTGTGTGGCAATCACGGCGGCGACGCCCGACGTGTGGTCGATGAACGCCCGGACAAGCCGCGCGACTCCCGCGAGGGTCTCGTCGTCGAGTGTGGCGCCGAACTCGTCGAGGATCAGGACGGCGCGTGGAGCGCCGGGCCGCATGATCGACTCAACACATTCGCCGATCTCGTGCATCGCCTTGGCGAGGCGGAGGCGCTCGAGTTGACCCGCCGAGAGTTCGCCGACGCGCCGGATCATGGTTGAGGCATCGGCGAGCCCCGCGCGGGCGAGGGCACGCATGGCGCTATCGATGCTCAGACGCGGCGCGATCACGTCGAGCGCGGCGCGGCTCATGGGCAGATCGGCGAACGGGCGAACCGCACGGATGCCCCGTGAAATGCAGTGCTTCTCGATCGATCGGAGCAACCTGGTCTTGCCGCTGCCGCTCGGACCGGTGATGAGTACACGGGTGCCGGAAGTGAGTGGAACATCGATCGATGGTTCGTTCGTGTCGGGCCGTTCGAGTTGATCCAGCGTCAGCCCCAGCCGGTGCGCGGCGATGCAGGCGGTTCGAGATGGCACGGAGAAGGAAGGCATGTGTCGGGGAAGCGAAGAGTGAAGAAAGGAAATGGCAAACTGCAAATGGCAAAGGGCAAATCAGGATGGAGCGCTGAGATGGTGAGCGAGCCGGTGCTGATACGGATCGTGCGTGCTTCTCGTACGAGTCATTTGGCACCGGGTGCCGGGGTACACGTCCTTGTGTGCCCCGAGTGGTACGGCTCTCGCCGCGGGGCACGGCGAGGACGCCGTACCCCGGCACCCGAGCGTCGTTTCCAATCCGTATCGCGCCTCGTCGGGCGTACCGCGCACCCCACCGACTCACTGCTGCGCCAGCGCCTGGATGATGCGGACCTCGGTGCGCACGGTGTGCAGCGAGAGGTTGAGTTCTCGCGCGGCTTCGCGGGCGCTGCGGACGCGCAGGATCGACGCCGTCGCGATGGAGCGCCGGAGATCGGGCCACTTTGGGGCGTGCGCGGCGGCGTACGCGTACAGCGGTGCGGCCATGTGGCTGATGAGGGTGCGGAGCCGCCTGCGGACACCCCGAGCGGACACCGCGCGGGCCTGGGCGACCTCCGCCGCGGTGAGGTTGTCGCGGAGAACCGACAGGATGAGCGCACGGTCCTGCGGGTCGAGCCACTGGGAGAGTTCAACGAGGCTCGCGCTGAGTTCGCGCGAGCGCTTGCGCCGCAAGTCGGCGGCGAGCGCGTAGTCGAGCACCGGGGCCTTGATGGGGGCGCGCCGAACGGGGGTTTCGGCCTTCGGGGTGTCTGCCTCGTCGTTCGTTGGGCATGTCAGCCGGAGAGAAGTCGCTTTGGCGGTGGAGTGGGTTCGAGGCGGGTCGGCGAATGCGAGGGCGTTCACGGCGGTACTCCTTTGCTAAGTCAGGCGGGCCTTGCGTTCGGAATCTGAACGGGATACGATCATGAAATGTTTGCCACTCAGAAAACTCAATGCAGAGTATGACCGAGACTTGACTATCTGCAAGGACTTTGTACGGTACATCCACAAGATTGCGCCCAAGTGTGGGCAGTGCATGCGAAATAGGCACTGGACGCCGGGCAGCGGGCACCAGTTGCGTGCGTGAAACGACATGAACCCCCTCGGACGGACCATCCACCAGCGCCGGAAGGAACTGAAGCTCACGCTTCAGCAGGTGGCCGAGCGCGCCGGCTGTACCAAGGGGTATCTCTCGACGCTTGAGAACGAATCGCGCGAGACGGTGCCGTCGACGGAGATGCTGCGACGCATCGAGAAGGCGCTGCACCTAGAGGATGGGAAGTTGGTGGTCGCGGGCGAGTGGAAGGCCACGCCGGGGGTCGTGCGGGCGCGGATGATGGAACTGGAACAGCAGACCCTGGTGGCCCGGCGGCTGGCGGAGGTTTTGCAACGTGAGGGGATCGACCGTGCCTTCAAGTCCGGCGAACTGGCGAAACTCGTGCGGACGTTGGAGCCGGGCGAAGCGGGAGCGCCGACGCGAGACCACAGGGGAAATCCCGACAACGGCGGGGGGAATCTGCGCATGATGGGCGTGCTCCCGATGCAGGTGCCGGTGATCAACAAGGTCGCGGCGGGGTATCCCACGGCGTTCACGGACTTGGGCTACCCGGCGCGGGTCGCCGACGAATACGTCAGCGTCCCCGACATGTACGACGCCGACGCCTTCGCGGCCCGCGTCGTCGGCGACTCCATGGAGCCGGTGTACCGAGAGGGCGACATCGTCGTCTTCAGCCCCATGACGGCGACGGTTGACGGGAGCGACTGCTTCGTCCGCTTTGATCGCAACGAGGAATCGACCTTCAAGCGCGTGTACTTCGAGCCGGCGGAGGGCTCCGCGGCAGAGCCACAGAGCGGCGCCGCGGTCGGCGTTGGCACGCCAGCGGCCACGAAGCCCGAGGCAAACAAGCGCATCAGACTCCAGCCCCTCAACCCCGCGTACCCCGCACGGGTGGTTGATCGCGAAGAAGTCGCGGGGCTCTACGCGGCGGTGTACGTGGTGCGTGCGGTGGGGAAGGTGAAATAGGGGAGTGGGCAGTGGGCAGTGGGGTGGAACGCTTCTGCCCTGAGAAGCGTGCTCCGGGTCGGGATCTCGCGTGCAACGCGTGCCCTACACTGCCAATGTGCCGCCCGCAGTCAAGACAACGTGGACCACCCGGTCGCTGCTTGAGTGGATGGGGGCCACGTTCAAGGGCAAGGGGATCGACGCGCCAAAGCTGTGCGCCGAGATGCTGCTGTCGCACGTCCTGAAGTGCGACCGATTGCGGCTGTACATGGACGCCGACCGGCCCGCGTCCGACGCCGAGCGGGCGGAACTGCGGGCGCTGGTCACGCGGGCGCTCGCGAACGAGCCCGTGCAATACCTCGTCGGCGAGGCGTGGTTCTTCTCGATGCCCTTCAAGGTGGACGGACGCGTACTGATCCCGCGGCCCTGCACCGTGATGTTTGTGGAACTGGTGGTCCAGCACGCGCGGGTGCCGCCGCGCGACGGCGGCGGAGAGACGCCCGCCATCGCGGACGTCTGCACCGGCAGCGGCTGCATCGCGGTCGCGCTCGCGAAGCACCTGAAGGGGGCGCGCGTACTGGCGACGGACGTGTCCGAAGACGCCCTGACGCTCGCGAAGGAGAACGCCGCGCGCCACGGTGTCGGCGAACGCGTCGAGTTCGTGCGCGGCGATCTGCTCTCGCCCCTGCTCGAGCACCCCATGGGCTCGCGGCTGAACTACCTCGTGTCGAACCCGCCCTACATCCCGGACTTTGAATGGAACGACCCACAGACGATGGGCGCGAACGTGAAGGGGCACGAGCCTGAGATCGCGCTGCGGGGCGGCGAAGATGGGCTGCGCTTCGTCGGGCCGCTCGTGAAGGACGGCCCGGCGCGGCTGCTGCCGGGCGGGCTGCTGCTGGTGGAGATCGCGTCGTCGACGGCGGAGGCGGTGCTGGCGATGGCGCGGCAGAACGAACTGCTGGAGGGGGCGCGGATCGTGTCGGACCTCGAGGGGCTGCCAAGAATGCTGGCGGCGCGGAGGGTGTGATGCAGGGCGTCCGCGCGTCTTCCACAGCACCGCTTCTCACCATGCCCGAGGCCGCCGGCGCTCCGGAGATCCTCAAAGGCCCAGATCATCTGCTGCTCACGCTCGCGGGACCGGCGGCGCGGTGGATTCGGCCCGCGCGGCGGTATCTCCGCTCGGCGGGCCGCGTGATCGCGATGGAACAGCGGCTGCGTTTGCTGAGCGATGCGGAACTGCTCGGGGAGGCGACGGCGGCGCGGGATGCGATCCGGCGCGGGCGAGCGACCGCACGCGAGATCGAGCACGGCGTCGGCGTGGCGCGGGAGGCGGCGGCACGGGAGCTGGGGCAGCGGGCGTTTCTGGTGCAGGTCGCCGGGGCGCTCGCGCTGCACGATGGGTGCTGCATCGAGATGGCCACGGGCGAGGGCAAAACGCTGACGGCCGTGGTCGGCGCGGCGCTCGCGGGATGGCGCGGAAGGGGGGTTCATGTCGTGACGGCGAACGACTATCTCGCGCAGCGCGACGCGGCGTGGATGAAGGGCGTGTACGCGCGCCTGGGGCTGAGCGTCGGGTGTGTCATCGAATCCACACCAGAGCACGAACGCCGGGCCGCCTACCGCGCCGACGTCACCTACACCACCAACAAGGAAGTCACCGCGGACTACCTGCGCGACCGGCTGCGCCGGCGTTCCGGCATCGTGGGGGGCGAGCCGCTGATGAGGCCGCACCACCCGCTGGAGTGCGCCGTCGTGGACGAGGCGGACTTCGTTCTCATCGATGACGCGGTGACGCCGCTGATCCTGTCGGGAGACGACCCCGGCGCGACGGGCCCGGCGTGCTTTTCACAGGCGTTCGAAATCGCCACGGCCCTCCGCGCCGGCGAGCACTACACAACGAACCTGCGGCACCGCGAGTGCTCGCTCACCGCGGCCGGACGCGCCATCGTCGACTCGCGGGCGGCGGCGCTGGGAGGCGAGTGGGCCAGCCCACGCCGGCGCGAGGAACTCATCCTCCAGGCGCTCGAAGCCCGTGAGCTCTTTCTGAACGGGCGCGAGTACGTCATCCGCGAGGGAAAGGTCTGCATCGTCGACGAGGCGACGGGCCGCATCATGCCCGATCGCACCTGGCGTCACGGCGTGCAGCAGAGCGTGGAGGTCAAAGAAGGCCTGCCCCCCACTCCCGCCAAGAGCGTGCAGGCCCGCGTGAGTTTCCAGCGCATGTTCCGCATGTACCACCGCCTGTGCGGCATGACGGGCACGGCGCGCGAAGCACGCTCCGAGCTGTGGAACACCTACCGCCTGCCGGTGGTCCGCATTCCAACGAACCGGCCGAGCGCTCGGCGAGCGCTACCGCTGCGCGTGGCCGCGGGTGAGCACGCGAAGTGGGACCTCGTCGCCTCGCTGGCG
This sequence comes from uncultured Phycisphaeraceae bacterium, assembly GCA_964477615.1. Lineage (GTDB taxonomy): Bacteria > Planctomycetota > Phycisphaerae > Phycisphaerales > UBA1924 > JAFLCM01. The sequence continues at coordinate 9,437 of CAYZFW010000050.1, forward strand.
ATGGAAGAGTCCTCGCGCGGGCGGCCCGTCTTGATCGGGACGCGGAGCGTGCGCGACAGCGAAGCGGTGTCGCTCGTGCTCGCGGCCCGCGGCATCCGGCACGAGGTGGTAAACGCCGTGCGCCACGAGGCGGAGGCGGAGGTGGTGCGCCGCGCGGGCGAGGCGGGGCGTGTGACGGTGGCGACCAACATGGCCGGGCGCGGGACGGACATCCGTCTGAGTGTGGACGCGGTCAGCGCCGGCGGGCTCGCGGTGATCGCCACGGCGCGGCACGAGAGCGCGAGGATTGATCGGCAGCTCGCGGGACGTGCCGGGCGGCAGGGTGAGCCGGGGTCGGTCATCGAAGTCCTGAGCACCTCAGACGACCTGCTGCGTCGGCACGGGTCGTGGCTTGCCAAGGGGTTGGCCCGTGTGTCGCTCGGGATGGCGATGACCCTGGCACAGAAACGCGCCGAGCGCGCAGCACGGCGTCAGCGCCGCCAACTGCTGATGCAGGACGATTGGATGGACGAAAGCCTCGGGTTCGCCGGCCAGGCGTGACGGGCGCGACCATCAGCCGGCACCGTTGGAACATCGATGCCACCTTCTCGCCATGCGGCACGGGTTTCAGCCAGCCAACGCCAGGTCTTGCCCGGCGGTCATCACCACGCCACGACAACCACGACAGATCACCGGCACAGCACGCCAGACCGCGTCTGCCCCGACATCACCTCACCTATGCTCCCGCATGGTCCAACTGGGTGTGAACATCGATCACGTCTGCACCGTCCGACAGGCCCGACGAGGCGTCGAGC
>CAYZFW010000051.1:0-10229 GCA_964477615.1 uncultured Phycisphaeraceae bacterium
GTTCAAGAACAACAACGCCCACTCGACTTCGGTGGCGTCCTACGGGAGCAACCCCGAATTCCCCGCGAGGATCAACTGAGTTCCCGCGTCTGAGAAACTGAGACGAAAAATCGCCCGGCCCGCGACATTCGCGGGCCGGGTTTGTTTTTGGGGTGTGTTGGGGGATGCCGCAGGATCAGATTCCGACGAAACCCGCCGAATCCGGGCCTTTCGCCATACGGGATGCGGAAGAGTGTGAGTTTTTCCTCACAAGCGAAGAAAAAGGGCTTTCATTTTGCGGTTGGCGCGATATCGTCTTGTCGCCCCCTGATGGCCCGCCTTGGAACGCGGGCGTACCCACCCCGAGGATTTGGAGAGATCGCAATGATGATTCGCACGTTCGTGCGGCCCGTGGCCGTCGCCGGTCTGGTCGCTTCTTGTGCCGGTCTGGCCGTTGGCGCCAAGTACGACCCCACGCCTCTGGGCGCTCCCGCCCGCGTGAACGCCGCCGCAGCTGCGGCAGGCACCGTGAGCCTGACGAAGGCCGCGACGAAGATCTACGGCACCGGCGGCTCGTACAACGCGGTAAAGATCTCGGCCCCCTTGCTGCTGGACCGTACGGACGGCTTCTTCAACAACGCCGGCGCCGAGGTGCTGCAGGGCGTGCCGAAGGCCGTGAACACGACCTTCTGCGACGTGTTCGTGAACCCGCCGCGGCTGACCTCGGACGAAGAGAAGCTGTTCAACCACTGGGGTCTGGCGCTGTTCAACATGATCGCGCTGGGCACGGCGACGGGCAACGACGTGGTGCTGGATGAGAGCATCACCGCGGTCGAGATCGCGCAGAACCCCGCCATCACCTACAACGCGAACCACCGCGACTGGTCCAACGGCCTCGGTGCCCTGCTGACCGACGGCACCTGCCTGTTCCGCTCGAACTTCAACAGCGCCCGCTCGCCCTCGCAGAACAACGTCGAGTTCCTGGCCCTGGGTGGCGCGGTCCCCGCGCCGGTCTCGGGCGGCAACAAGATCTTTACCGCCATCAACGGCATCGACGCCGTCGGCGCCGGCTCGTCGTTCATCTCGCCCCCCTCGGGTGCCCGTCTGAACAACGGGAACCTCGTGGTCGGCCAGGTGGTGTTCGGCTCGGGCGCTGCGAAGGTCGGCGTCATCGCCACCGTGTACTCAGGCGCCCGCGTCTCGTGGACCGTCCCCCCCTACCGCTGGCCTGTCGCGAACTACCCGCTGATCACCGACACCGCCGGGGCGTACCCCACCGACACCGACCTCCGCACCAGCAACCACCGCATGAGCAAGCTGGCCCGGGCCGGCTGCTCCACCGAGACCACGTACATCACCTTCGGCGAGGGCTCGACCACCGCTCCGGTCGGCGCGCTGCCTCCCAACAACCACCTCTTCACCGGCTCGGGCTTCGGCCCCAAGGTGATCTTCGTTGACACCGTCGACACCGGCGTGGCCCAGAACCTCAACGGGTTCAGCAACGGCTTCGCCTTCATCTGCGCCGACCCCGCCGCGACCTACACCCCCGGCACCGTGGGCGGGCGCGGGCAGATCGGCCCGATCGACAACCGCTACCGGTTCATCGAGATCCAGGGCACCGGCTCCAACGGCTTCGCGATGCACGACATCAACAGCAAGGGCCAGATCGCGGTGGTGTGGGCCGACTTCGGCAACACCCTCGCCCCGGTCTATGAAGTCCGCCGCTACGACCCCATCTTCGACACCGTCGATGCGTGCAAGATCGTCGGCTACGCGGCCCCCAAGGTCATCGCCCGCGGCGGCGAGACGTACCCCGGCGGCACGTTCGTGCTGGGCAACGACTCGTTCCTCTCGGGCGGCCCCTGCCCCACGGCGGTGACGCTCGGCACCAGCATCGAGGCGCCCTTCGGCGGCGTGTCGATCGACGACGCCGGCAACGTCTCGTTCGTCGGCATCACCGAGACCAACGAGGTGCAGGTGACGTACGTTGACTGCAACAACATCCCGCTTGGCACCGTGCCGGACATCCGCTCGTCCACGCAGAGCCTGTGCTTCCATGATGCCGCGACCGACAGCCTCTACGCGATCATGAACAGCGGCCAGAACGGCGACACGCTGACCGGCGGCGGCAACACCTACAAGGTCGGTCGCATCCCCGTCACAAACAACGACTCGGACGGCTACGGGGCCGAGGGTGGTTCGGACGTCGGCAACGTTTTCGCGGTGAGCGTCCGCAGCGGCACCGACGAGGGCAACACCGACAGCAATAACGACGGGTTCCAGCAGGACGGCGGCGTGCTGTTCCCCGGCACCGCCAACGAAGTGGCGACCCGCGGCACCGTGCTGGTCGAGCTCGGCGCCTACACCCCGCCCGCCCCCGAGTGCGTGGGCGATCTCAACGGCGACCTCCTGGTCAACGTCGCCGACCTGACGATCTTCCTCGGCCAGTTCGGCAAGACCTGCGCCCAGGTTGCTCCGGCCCAGTGCGCCGACTTCAACAACGACAACCTCATCAACGTCAACGACCTGACCGTGTTCCTCGGGCGCTTCGGCTCGAACTGCAACGCGAACTGATCGAGTTTCGCTCAGTCATCAATCAAAAGCCCCGTGGCCTGGCCACGGGGCTTTTTCGTTGTGTGATTCGTTGTGTCGTGCCACGGCTTCGCGTCCGCGTGAAGCCGTGCTCCGTTGCGGCTCAAAGGCCCGAGTCGGGCACGGCCTGTCGCGGACGCCAAGCCGTGGCACGCCGAGGCGGTCACGCGGCCATCGAGAAGCGTCCGCTGTGAAGGCGCTTGAGGAGGCGTTCCTTGTCGCCCGCCTGGAGGAAGCGGCTGAAGACGCAGGCCATGCGGACGGGGCCGGGCTGGTCGACGTCGTCCTCCTCGATCCACACGACGTTGGCAAAGGCATAGACGGGGCGCCTCTCGGCGATGCGGAGCAGGCCCGCTCCGGGCAGTTGCAAGCGCAGGGCCACGGGGGTGCCGGGCTCGATTGGGTGATCCAGCTCGAAGCGCATGCCGCCTTCGGAGATGTCGTAGGCGTGCCCTTCCCACTGGAACTTGTCACGGTCGAGCGGCCGAACGGCCACCGATGTGTACATCGAGGGGAGGACGAAGCGTTGGTGTTGGCGACGCTCACGAGCGAGGACTTCCATGTCCGGTTCCCTTTTCTTCGTGGAGAGGAACAGGCCGGGTGTCGCTCACACAGACCGCCGGCTTCGACGCATCGATTCCTATCGGTCCTGCGGTGTCGTGCCTTGAGGCTATCACACCTTCAAGGTCTTGTGAAGTCCGGATAACGGTGTTCGCCGCGTCGATGCACCCGGACCGGGGTGGTGATCGTCAGGCGGCGAGGTTGATTGGGGCGCGCCGCGGGTCGTCCTGGGGTGCTTCAGCGGAGGAGATGGTGCCGGCCGACCCGCCGAAGACGGCGGCGCGGAGGGCGAGGAGGGTTGCTTTGTCTTTGGGATCGAGTGATGAGGGGTGGCGTTCGACGGCGGCGATGGCGCGTTCGAAGGCGGATTCGCTGAGCAAAAGGGCGACGGGTTCGGTGCCGATCGCCTCGGCGAGTCGGTCAAGCATGCGGCGCTGATCGGCGGTGAGGGCGAGGGACTTACTCAGGGCCGAAGCGGCGCGGGTGGCGGGCGGGTCACGCCAGCGGCCCCGCCAGGCCTGGATCGAGATCGCAGCGCTGACAACGAGCACGACGGCGGCGAGGAGGATCCAGAGCCAGAGAGACGTTGAGAGCTCGGAGGCTCCGCCGAGTGCCGCGGGGTCGGCGGTGGCAGCGGCGGGCTCGTCGGTGAACAGCGTCACGGGGGCGGGGGTTGCACCGAGGACGGCCGCGACGGCGACGAGGGCGGCGTGGATCACGCGGCACCCCCGCTGTTCCTTGCAAGGGCCACGTCGGTGCCGCTCTCAGCCCCCGCCTCGGCGGCATGTCCGATCCCGCGGCGATGCAGCGGGTCTGCGGGGTCGGCGCTGTCCCAGGCGAGGCGGGATTTGGCGAGCAGGCGGGCGGCGCAGCGGCGGGCGCGGCGGAGCACGTGCGGGTCGGTCTCGGTGCGGGCGATCTCGAGGACCTGGGGGGCGAGATCGAGGAGGCCGCCGGAGCCGCCGCCGACTTCGGCGAGCCATAGACCAGACGCGCGGTGGGCGGGGCGGGGGTCGCGGAGCATGTCTTCGGCGGCGCGGAGGCCCGAGGCGGGGTCGGTAACAAGGACGGCGCGGGCGGCGTTGGCGCGGACGCGCGGGGTGGGGTCGTTCAGCCAGCGGGTGAAGTCGGGGGCGTGCTTGTGGGCCGCGGCGTGGAGTCGCCACAGGCCTTCGACGCCTTCGGCGCGCATGCGCGGATCGGGGTGGGTGGTGGCGGCTTCGAGCAGGCGCGTGGCTCGCTGGTCGTGGGAACGGCCGAGCATGTGAACGGCCTTGGCGGCGACGCGCTGGTCCTTGTCGGCGACGAGGACAATCAGCTCATCAAAGACATACTCGATGAGGCGCAGTCGTTCGAGGGTACACAGGACCCCGACGCGCTGGCGGATGGGGCCGGCGCGGAGTTGTTCGAGGCATTCGGCGACAAAGCGCGCAGGGTCGGCGGCGGCCGCGCGTGCCGCGGCGGCGGCGTGGTCCCACAGGCGGTCGCCCTCGGTTGAGGCAAAGGGATCGAACTCGCGGAGCACCTGATCGGCGAGCGAGCGGAGTCGCGGGTGCGGGGAGCGCTGGAGGGTGCGGAAGCAGGGCACGACGGCTCGTCGGCGCGAGGGGCTTTGGGCGGAGGCGAGCACGCACGCTGCGGACGCCGCGACTTCCTGGGAGGGGTCGAGGGTGAAGTCGGTGAGGGTTTCGTCGACGAGTTTGCCGGGTGGTTCGAGGGCGAGTGAAGCGACGGCGTCCATGCGGGCGTGGGGGTCGGGATCGGCGAGGAAGCCCGAGGTGTGCAGCATGCGGCGCTCGGGGCGGGCCACGAGGCGGGCGAGGCGGATGGAGCCGCGGCGGAGCGGGAGCGGGTCGTGGGCGAGTCGGGAATCGGATGGAAGGAGTTTCTCGATCGAGCGGACGCGCTTGAGCGCGTGGGCGCGCCCGCGCAGCGTGAGCAGGTGGGCGGATTCGAGGAGGCGGGTCTGCGATGCCGTGCCGCCGAGCTCGGCCCACTCGGCGGCGACGGGCGCGAGGGCGGGCACGGCGAGCCACGCGACGAGGCGGGCGACGGCGTGGTCGGGGTTCATGCGCCGGGCGGCGGCGCGGAGGGCCATGTGCCCGGGCTCGTCGTCGCGCGAGAGCCAGCGGCGCAGGGTGGGGCCGGGGGCGTGCGCGACCCGCAGCGCCGATTGGATCGTGCCGGTGTGGCGGTGTTCGACGTACCCGGTGAGCGCGGCGACGAGGGCTTTTTCAAGAGGGTCTTCGAGCGGCGCTGCGGCGTGGTTGTCGGGGGACTCGGCGAGGTGGTCGCAGGTGCGGCAGACGGCGTCGCGCGCGGCGAGTGCGACGCTCTCGTCGGCGTCGATAACGAGGGTCTGCAGCGCGGTGCCGACGACGCGTCGGCGGTCGGCTGTGGGCGGGCGGGGGCCGATGAGCAGGTCGCAGGCGATCCACGCCGCGGCTGAGCGCGTGAGCGTCTGCTCGGCGCGGAGCATGGCGCGGAGGAGGTCGTCGAGGTCGTCACCGGCGGCGCTGAGCACGGCGTCGCGGACGAGGGTGCCCAGACGGGGCCACGCGGAGAGGGCGCTGATGAGAACACGCTGCGGGTCGCGGGAGGTGCGGGCGCATTCGAGGAGTTCGACGGCGAGCGGGTCGGCTTCGTTGTCGCCGGCCCAGACGATCGCCTCGAGGAGCGCGGCCTCCCGGGCCGCGCGTCCGCACCGCCGGAGCACTGCGACTCGTTCGGCCAGGGTGGGCATGGGTCACAGGGTGAATCGGCCCGATAACCGCTTGAACTGCAAGACCTTGCGGGGGCGGCGTGAAGCGGGTGTGGGGGATGCGGCTCCCCGGAACGAGGTTCGCGATGGGCAGCGGAAGTCCAATAAACTCATTTCTCCTGCGAAATCGCAGCGATTCTTGCTGTGAAAAAACCAACAAGACTCTTGCCCTCTCTTCACGGCTGTCTAGAATCCCGATCCCGTGGCGTCGTTCCCGCCCGGAGGAGAGAGAGCGAACGGGCTTTGTTTGGTATCTGTCCGGAGTTTCCATGAAATCCCCGATCAATCTCCAGGCCTATCGGCTGATCCTCTACAAGCGAGCCCTTCACCCCGAGCTCTTCAACGTGAAGAGCCGGCTGGCGCTGTCGCACAACGCGTACGAGTTTGAAGGCTGGGTGATGCCCGGCTCGCACGTCATGCGGTTCCAGTTCGGCGGGGAGTGCGCGGTGGAGTTGATCACCGACATGGAGGACGGGATCCCGGACCGGGGGATTGTCACGGCGGTGCCGTGTGCCGGTGAGCGGGACCATGACCATTCGTTCGGGGGGAAGATCAAGTACTGCACAACGGTGCAAACCGAGCAACTGGCCGAGAGCCTGTACCGGGCGTCGTACCAGGAGCTGACCGCCGAGAGCGTCGAAGCGTCCAAGAGCAAGGACCGCGAGAGCGTGATGCACACGTGGACCGACGAGGACGGCGGCAAGTGCGCGTCGATCATGATCGTCGAGCGGCTGCGGAACTACGTTCACGCCGACGCGTACCACCTGATCGCCAACGGCGGGGTGGTGCTGCGTTCACAGACGCTGTTCGAGGCGCAGGCGGTTACTTCGGGAGCCAAGGGCGGCGTCCGTGCTGGGGCGCGGTGAGCGCCGAGGACCTAGGCCGCGACGGCGAGTGACATTTTCACCAACTGGGCCACGCTATCGGCGTCCATCTTCCGCATGACGCTGGCGCGGTGGGTTTCCACGGTCTTCTCGGCGACGTTCAGCGTGGCGGCGATCTGCTTGTTGCCCAGGCCCTGCACGACCAGCGCCATCACCTCCGATTCGCGTGGGGTGAGTTGCCCGGCGTTCTGGCGGCATCGGGAGGCGTACTCGGTTCTCTCGCGCGATTCGGACTCGTGGGCCATGGCACCGTTGATGAGGTCGAGGAGTTCCTGTTCCTGATACGGCTTGGTGAGGAAGCCGAAGGCACCGGCTGTCATGGCGCGGACGGCCATGGGGATGTCGCCGTGGCCGGTGACGAGGATGAGGGGGATGGCGGAGCGTCGGAGGATGAGTCGTTGCTGGAGTTCGAGGCCGCTGACGCCGGGCATGCGGACATCGACGACGGCGCAGGCGGCGGGGGCTTCGAGGCCGACATCGAGGGCGGCGAGGAACTCCTCGGCGCTGGGGAACGCGACGCAGCGGAGCTTGACGCTCTCGAGGAGGAAGCGCAGCGAATGACGGACGGCGTTGTCGTCGTCGATGATGTAGACGGCGCGGTCATGCGGCATGACGCATCTCCTGAGCGGCGGCGAGGGGGAAGGTGAGTCGGAACAGCGCCCCGCCTCCCGCGGGGTGTTCGGGGGAGATGGGTCTGTTGGTCAGTTCAACATCGCCGTCATGGTCGCGAGCGATGGCGCGGCAGATGCACAGGCCCATCCCCAAGCCCGAGGGTTTGGTGGTGTGGAAGGGCTCGAACAGGTGGGCGGCGGCACCGGGGGAGATGCCGGTGCCGGAGTCGGTGACTTCGAGGACGGCGCGCGCGCGTTGGGTGCTGACGCGGAGTTCGATCAGCCCTTCGCGCGCGGGCACGTTCGAGGCAGCGGCATCGGCGGCGTTGCAGAGTGCGTTGACGATGATCTGTTCGATCTGGACGCGGTCGGCCTCGATGAGCACGGGGGATGCGTCGGGGGCTGGCAAGAGCGCCAGACGGCTGCCCAGAGATCGCAGATGAGACTTCCAGAGGGCGGCGGTGTGGCTGGCGAGGGCCCGCAGATCGAAGACGCTGCGCTCGGCGGCGCGCTTGCCCGCGAAGTTGCGGACGCTCCGGACGATTGACTCGGCACGCTCCGCTTCGGCGAGGATGACGGAGAGGGCCTCTTTCAGCTCAGCGGGGCTCGTGCCGTCGGAGAGCCGGCGGAGCGAGCCCCCGGCGTAGTTCCGCATCGCCGCGAGGGGCTGGGTGATCTCGTGGACCAGTTCGACGGCGGTACGGCCGACGAGACAGAGACGGGATGTCTGGGCGGCTTCCATGATCCGCCGCTGCTTGAACTCGGCGTTGATCGAGGCTTCCGAGATGGACTCATGGACAACCAGCACACGCGCTGGGCCGGTCCATGCAAGGCGGCTGATGCGGAGTTGGTACCAGCGGCGCTGCTGGGGTGAATCACACTCGTAGGCGTGGAAGAAGTCGGTTTGACCGCCGGAGATCACGGCGCGGAGGCCGTGGGCGACGGCGCGGGCGTCTTCGCAGTCGGGGGCCGCGGCGTCGCAGACGTGGAGGTAGTTGGAGCCGATGCCGCAGGCGGTCGGGCCGCCGCCGTTGCATTCCCAGAATCGCCGCCAGGCGCCGGAGATGCCGACAACGGTGCCTTCGTGGTCGAGGACAGCGACGTGCGAAGGCAGGGCTTCGAGAACGGCCTGCGTGAGATCGCCGGAGGGTGCATCGGTGGTCCGAGCACTCTTGCATCCGGCGCGGCATGGTGTAGAACAAGGCATGCGGGACTCCGCCTCAATGAGGGGGTCCGAGGGATATCGGGCGGTCCGTGGTTCGGGTGAAGTGGGGTGCGGGGTCCGACTGCGGGTTATTCCGGAGACGAGTCGCGCGGGTGTGCTGTGACGATGGAACTTGGGGCGTTCTGCCGCCGGGGACTGGCGGGTCACTCAGGTGGACGGATCGACGGCACGGCGTTACTTCTCGGCGACGATGTAGCAGATCCAGCCGAGGTCGGCTTCGCCGTGCTCGGCGGGTTGGAAGTCGCCGTTGCCGCCGTTGGTCTTGGGGTCGGTGCCTTCCCAGTAGACGGTGGACTTGGCGAAGCCGGCCTCTTCGAGGATTTCGCGGATCTCGGCGAGGGTCCAGAGGCGCCACTCGTAGGTAAAGGCCTTGTTGATCTTCGAGCCGTCGCGGAGATGGAAGTGGATGTGGCAGCGTGTGTCGGCGGTGATGGGGTCGTAGTGGGCCTGGTCCCAAACGTAGGTGAAGGGGCCGATGCCGGGTGGGCCTTTTTTGATGGGGCGTTTCTCGCGGAGTTCCTTGAAGGCGTCGGAGCCGCCGTAGGCGTCGAGCATGAACAAGCCGCGGTGGGCGAGGCCCTGGCGGACGTGGGCGAAGTAGCGCCTCAGGAGATCGCGCTGCTTGAAGATGAAGTAGCTGAAGTTCATCGCCAGGACGATGTCGACGGGGGCGGGGGTGGCGACGGTGAGGACGTTCTCGTTGAGGAGGTGGAGTCGGGCGCGGGCGTCGGGCTTGAGTTCCGCGATGTTGTGGGCGAGGCCCCAGTCGAGGGTGGGCTTGTCGAGGTCGACCCCGAAGGCGGTGTTGGTGGATCGGCGGCGGACCCACTCGCAGGAGGTGAAGGCGGTGCCGCAGAAGTCTTCGCGGAGCGTGGCGGCGCGCTTGCCGCGGAGGGCTTTGAAGGTGTCGTCGACGAAGTCGATCTCGGCGTCTGGCGACTGGACGGCGCACTGGTAGAGGGCGTGCGGGTCGGCGCGGGCGCTGAGGGGTGCTTTAGTGGCGGTGGAGCGGGCGCGGGGGCGGGATGATCTTGGGGCTTTGGCGGGCATGAGGGGGCGGAGTGTATCGGTGCGCGGCGTATGATTGTGGCATGACGCTGCGCGGCTATGTCAAGGATGGGGTGGTGGTGCCTTACGAGCCTTCGCTTTTGGAGGAGGGGACGGAGGTGGAGATTCAGCCGTCGCGGGAGCGTGTAAGCAAATCACGAACGAGCGCAACCAAGGGCCCCGGGAAGGCTTCGACTCGCAAAGCCAAGCCCCGAAAGAAGGTCGCGGGCAAGCGGAAGCCCAAGCCCCGCAAGGCGGGGACCGCCGACAGTCTGGGAGCTCTGCTGGACAAAATCACCGGGATCGCCAAGGGGTTGCCGCGCGACTTCGCCCGCAACCATGACCATTACATCAGGGGCGCGCCCAAACGCCAATGAGACCGGTCTTTGCCGACACTTTCTACTTTCTCGCGCTGCTGAACGAACGAGACGAGCAGCACGGCGACGCCGTGGCGTGGCGCTCCGGTTCGCGGGCACCCGTCATCACCACCACGTGGGTGCTGGTGGAGGTCCTCGACGCGATATCGACGACGAACGCCAGAGCGACGACCGCGTGGTTTGTTTCGCGGC
>CAYZFW010000052.1:0-10156 GCA_964477615.1 uncultured Phycisphaeraceae bacterium
GCGCTGCATCGACGACCTTGATCACGAGGGGGTGGATGCTTCGTGCCTGATCGTGCTCGATCTCTCCGGCGTTCACGTCTGCGACACGCGGCTGGTCGCGGCGCTGGTGCGGGCGTGCGCGCTGGCGGGCAAACGGCGTGCCCGCATCGTCGCCGTGGTCAGCGGCACCGTCGCCGATTGGCTGTCGGTCTGTGGCGTGGGTCGCATCGTGCCCCACCTCATCGCGGCGTGATTGATTTGGGAGTCTGGCCTGACTCTCGCCCGCCTAGATCAGGGCGTACGATCCCCCATGCCAGCGGAAGAGACCCATGTTCAGGTCAATTTCGGCAAGCCGTTCCCGGTGTTCCCGTTGGACGGCGTGTCGCTCATGCCGCACGCGCTGCTCCGCCTGTTCGTCTTCGAGGCCCGCTACCGCCAGATGGTCGAGGACGTGCTGGATTCGTCGGGTCAGATCGCCATGGCGGTGTTCCGCGGCGAGGGCTGGGTGAGCGACTACGAGGGCACGCCGCCCATCAAGCCCGCCGTGTGCTTGGGCCAGATCGCCCGGCACGAGCGCAACCCCGACGGGACGTACCACGTGTGGCTCCACGGCGTGTGCCGCGCCCGCGTCGTCTCCGAGATCGCCCCCAGCGAGGATCGCCTGTACCGCCAGGCCATCCTCACGCCCATTGACCGCGGCGACCTTGATGAGAGCCTGCTCGACCCCGACCGCAAGCGGCTGATGTCGATTCTCCAGTCGCGCCCGCTGTGCGAACTCCCGCGCGTGAAGCACGTGCTGGGAGAACTGGACTCGATGGAACTCCCCACGTCGGCGCTGCTCGACGCCGTGACGCTCGCGGTGCTGAGCACCCTCGGCGACAAGGCGCTGCAGTACCGCCTGCTGGAAGAGGGCGACCCCTCGCGCAGAGCGGGGATCATCAACACCGAACTGACGGCGCTGTCGGGCCTGCTCGTCCACGCGGAAAAGCAGTTCGACCCTGAAGCGCCGCGCGGTGTGAGCTGGAACTGAAGCCAGCGCGGCGGAAAGCCGGGGTGGCATGCTTCTGCCCTGAGAAGCATGCGCTTGTCTCCTATGCTCGGAGCATGCTTCCCAGAGCGGAAGCATGCCACCCAGAATGTTCACCCCGCGCTGCTCTCGCGCACGATGAACCGCGTCGTGAGGCGAACACGCTCCGCAGGCAGCCCCGGATCAGCGATGCGGCGGACGATCGCCCGCACCGCCGCCGCGCCCGCTTCCGACGCGGGCACCTGCACCGACGAAAGCCGTGGGCGCACGAGCCCGCTCAGGCGCGAATCGTCAAAGCCGATGAGGCGGAGTTCCCCCGGCACGTCCACGCCGGCATCGAGGGCCGTCTGGAGCACGCCGAAGGCGATCTCGTCGTTGGCGCACAGCACGCCCAGATTCTTCAGCCCGCCGGCCTTGAGCTGCTCGCGGGCCCAGCGCTCGCCCCACTGGGCGGAGTAATCGCCGAAGGCGATCTGGCCCATCTTGACCGTGCCGCCGTCGCGGACGATCTCGGCGCGGAAGGCCTCGGCGCGGGCCTGGGTGTCGAAGTTGGTGCGCGGGCCGCCCACGAACCGCAGCCGGTCGGCGGGGGTCTTTTCGAGCAGGTGCGACGTCGCCGCGCGGGTGCCCGCCTCGTTGTCGATCACGATGGAATCGAGGTCGGCGGCCTCGGTACGGGCGTCCAGCACCGCGACAGGCACGCCCAGCCTCACGGCGGCGCTGATCAGTGAGTCATTCGGCTCGGTCACCATCAGGGCCAGGCCGTCAACAAGGCCGAAGACGTACCCCGCGCCGGGTGCGTGGCCGTTGGACGATGCCGCGCTGCTCAGCCGCGCCTCGCTGCTGACCAGCAGGTGGTATCCGAGGCGGTGCGCCTCGTTGTCGGCGCCGCGGAGGAGCTCGGAATAGAACTCGCCGAAGATATCCGGCAGGGCCAGCCCGATGACTCGGGTGTGCTGCGTCGTCAGTCCCTTGGCCAGCATGTTGGGGCGGTAGCCCAGGGCATCGACAGCCTGCATCACGCGGCGGGAAGTTTCCTGGGCCACGAGGTCGGGCTTGTTCAGCACGCGGCTGACGGTGGCGGTCGAGACGCCGGCGCGGAGGGCGACATCCTCGATCGACGCGGGGCGGGGGCGCGAGCGGTGCCCGTCGGCGGCGGGGGTGTCCGCCGAGAGTTCGCCGAGGGGAGATCCGGGCTTGCGCGCACGCATCCGACGCAGTCTACCATCGCGCACCATGCGCCGAACCCACATTCTCGCGGCGGTTCCCTTTGTTTTCCTCGGCGCGTGCATCGCGACCGAACCCCCTGCCGCGACTCATCTGCCAGCGACCCCGCTGTCGCCCGTGGTCGACGACGGGGCCCAACGCCCTCCATTTCAGTTCTCGGAACCAGACAACACCTTCCTCGATGAGGTCCAGCGCGGTGCGTTCCTCTACCTCTGGGAGTGCGTCGAGCAGCCCACCGGCATGGTCCGGGATCGTTCGTCCAAGCCCGTCGTCAGCGTCGCCGGCGTCGGGTTCCAACTCGCCGGGATCCCGGTCGGCGTCGAGCGCGGCTGGATCACCCGTGAGCAGGGGCAGGAGCGCACGCTCACGATCCTGCGCGCCCTCGAATCAAACAAGCAGAACCGCAAGGCCGGTGTCTTCTTCCATTATCTCGAAGGCCAGACCGCCGGCCCGTGCTCTACGGGCTACGAGACGGTCGCCTCGACCATCGATGCCGCGTTGCTGTTTGCCGGCATGATCGCGGCGGGGGAGTACTTCGGCGGCGAATCGCGCGAGATCGCAAACCGGCTCATCGCCGAGGTGGACTGGAACTTTTATGTCGCCAAAGGCGAGCGCTTCAAGCCCTCGGAGCGCGGGTTCATCTCGCTCGCGTGGCGGCCCACGGACTTCAAGAACGCGCCGACGGGCGACGGCGAACTCGCGCCGTACGTCTGGATGGACAGCGGCGACGAGCAGCGCCTTGTCACCTTTCTCGCCGCCGCCGCGCCCGATGAGGCGAAGCGCGTGGACCCCGCGGTGTACTACAAGATGCGCCGACGGCTCGGCACCGCGGACGGCGATCCGGCTCAGCGATTCGTGTGGTTCCCGTGGTCGGGCGCGCTGTTCACCTCGTTCTTCGCCCACTGCTTCATCGATTACGCCGCGATGAAGCCCGACGAACCCGCGGCCTTCGGCGTCGAGCGTCGCCCGAGCGTGGACTGGTGGGTGAACGCCCTCCGCACCACACGCATGCACCAGCAGCGCTCGCTCGACGATCACGGCACGGGCTTCCGCCCCTGGGGCATGACCGCGTGCGACGGACCCACCGGCTACAACGTGCCCGGCCTGTTCCCCAAGGCGCTCGGCACCGAAGGCCTCGTCCCCGACTTCGACTTCCACCCGGGAGAGCCGCCGAAGGACAACCTCATCGACGGCACCGTGGCCCCCTACGGCGCCGGGTGCGCGATCATGTTCGACCCTTATCACTCGGTGAAGGCGCTCCGCGCCTATCGCGAACTCAAGAACGACGACGGCACGCCGCTGGTGTGGCGTGATCCGAGGCCCGGCTGCTCGTTCGACGATCCGCGGTACGGCTTCCTCGACTCATTCAACCTCGCGTGGCGCGGCAAGGATGGGAAAGAGTCGCCGCGCCGCTGGGCCGCGCCGGAGTGCGTCGCGATCGACCAGGGCCCGCTGCTCTTGGCGATCGAGAACGCGCGGACGGGGCTGATCTGGAAGCTCTTCCACCGCTCGGACGTTGTGAAGGCCGGGGTGGAACGGCTGAAACTCCGGCACCGGCGCGGCGAGTGATCGCGTCGTGCGGGGCCGGGCATTGATGACTGTGGCTGTGAATCTGGGTAAGTGAGCGAGGACGCTGCGCGGTGGTGCGAGAGATCGCAAACGGAGTAAACCGCTTTACCTATCTGAAGCCCGCGGTTTTCACTTGACTTTCACCGTTTTCAGGGCATGGTGTAAGCGGTTTCAGTCGGGTTCTTCGTTCGGTCGCGTCTGGCCCACACCCGACTGGTCCTGAACCAAGGCCGCAGTGGCACAAGGCGGCCTTCACTGCCCTACCCCTGGGCATCCCCTGAAGGAGAGACTCATGAGGACCTCACAGACTCTGCTTGCCTCCGCCCTGATCCTCGCCGTCGGCGCTTCCGCGTCCGCTGCGATCAACATCAACGGCGTGAAGATGGTCAACCGCCTCTTCAACGACTTCCCCGATTCGACCCTCGTCGCCACGAACAACTACCCCGCCGAAGTGTCGTGGGCCGAGTCCGTCTTCGATCCCAATAACGACGGCGGCAACTTCGCCAACCGCCACTCCGCGTACTTCTCCGCCGACGGCGGCACCACCGCCAAGGACTTCAACTACACCGACGGCTTCGACGCCGAGGTGACCCTCACCCTCGCCTCGGCGAACATCGCTGGTCGCGAAGCCGGCTTCCACACCGACCTCTTCGGCTTCGGCTTCTTCGGCCTGCTGCCCAACGGGCACATCGCCGCCTTCGGCTCCATCCTGCCCTTCTGGGACCCCGGTGCGGTCTACACCCCCGGCGCTTCCACCACCGTGAACCTCCGCATGGTGCACACCCCCGGCAGCGGTGACGGCGTCGGCGCTCCGGTCACCCCCTCGACCATCCAGTACTACGCCGACTTCGGCTCCGGCCCCATCACCTCCGGCCCGCTCGTCATGGGCGGCCTCGAGGGCGGCATCCCCTCGGCGTTCCCCTTCTTCGTCGGCGTGGGCACGCAGAACGTCGGCGCCAATGACACCCCCACCTCGGCGACCTTCACCAACTTCAAGATCACCGACGTCGCCCCCGTCCCCGCCCCCGGCGCCGCGGGAGTGCTCGGCCTCGCCGGCCTCGTCGGCCTCCGCCGCCGCCGCTGAGTGATCTCGGCATGATCAGATGATGAACCCAAGCGGGCGGCCCTCACGGGTCGCCCGTTTTCTTTGCTCGGGCCGATCGTCCCCATTTCAGTTTGTCCACACAACTCCTGAACGAGCCCTTGACAAGGCCCCGTCGCGCGGGCATCATGTAATCGGTTTCAACGCTTCGTTTCTCCAAACGACGGACCACGCGCCGCACAGCGCTCCACCGGGACAACGCCCCATGCTCCACAACCGCTACGGCCGCTTCGACGACTCCGGCCGCGCCTTCACCATCACCGATCACAACACGCCCACGCCCTGGGTCAACGTCGTCTCCAACGGACGCTACGGCTTTGTCGTCTCGCACAACGGCGGCGGCTTCTCCTGGCTCGACAACAGCCAACTCAACGTCCTCACACGCTGGGAGATGGACCTCGTCCGCGACGACCACGGCCGCTTCCTCTACCTCGCCGACCGCGACAGCGGCGAGGTGTGGTCGCTCTCGCCCGCGCCGTGCCGCACGAAGTTCGACAAGTACGAATGCACCCACACGCAGGGCTCGACCACGTTCACCACCGAGCACGCCGGCGTCCGCGCGGTGTGGACCCTCGCCGTCGCCCCGAATGACAACGCCGAGATCTGGACCGTCGAACTCACGAACCTCCGCGCCGTCCCGCGCCGCCTCCGCATCGCCTCGTGGTTCGAGTGGTGCTGCGGCGTTGCGCCCGATGCCAAGCGCGAGTTCCACCGCCTGTTCATCACCACGCGTCACGACGCGGCCCGCTCGGCGGTCTTCGCCGAGAAGAACATGTGGGACATCCCCAGCAAGAACGAGAAGGAGCACTGGAACCGTCCCTGGCCCTACGTCGCGGCCCACGCAGTGGGCGGGATCGATTTCGACAAGCCCTTCGCCACCTCCGACAAGGAACTCTTCCTCGGCCGCTACGGCGACCCGCACAACCCCGCCGCGATGACCGGCCCCGCCGTCGCGACCGGCTTCGGGCGGTTCGTCGATTCCGCGTGCGCCCTGGGCGGCGATTTCACGCTGGCTGCTGGCGCGACGGTGAAACTGCACTACGTCACCGCCATCGCGGGCACGCGGGCCGAGGTCGAGACGCTGCTCGACCAGTACAAGGACAGCGGCAAGGCCCGCGCCGCCGCGGGCGAAGCGCACGACGCGTGGAGCAAACGCCTCTCGGCCACGTCGATCAGCACCGCCGAGCCGAGCTTTGACCTGCTGAACAACCACTGGCTGCCGTACCAGGCGATCTCGGGCCGGCTGTGGGCTCGCACCGGGTACTACCAGCAGTCCGGCGCGTTCGGGTACCGCGACCAGCTCCAGGACTCGCAGGTGTGGCTGCCGCTGGACCCCAAGAAGACGCGCGAGCAGATCATGCTCCACGCGGCCCACCAGTTCGCCGACGGCAGTGTGTACCACTGGTGGCACCCGCTCGCCGAATTCGGCCTGCGGACGCGCTGCTCTGATGATTATCTCTGGCTCCCGTTCCTTGTGGCGGCGTACATCCGCGAGACGGACGACCTTTCGATCCTCGACGCCGCGGCGCCGTACGTGGACGAGCCCGAGGCCAAGTCGACCATCCTCGACCACTGCCAGCGCGCCTTCGCCCGAGGCAATTCCCGCCTCAGCCACCGCGGCCTGCCATTCATCGGCTCGTGCGATTGGAACGACGGCCTCTCCGCCATGGGCGTCGATGAGAAAGGCGAGAGCGTGTGGCTCGCGCTGTTCATGGTGCAGATCTTCGGGGACTGGGCCGTCATCTCCGGCAAGCGCTCCGACGCCAAGGCCGCGGCGGACTACCTCTCACGCCGCGAGCGCATGACCGCCGCCATCAACACCCACGCGTGGGACGGCGAGTGGTTCAAGGGCGCGACCACCGACAGCGGCAAGTGGCTCGGCAGCCGCGCCAACGCCCCGGGCCCGGCCCAGATCTTCCTCAACTGCCAGACCTGGGCGATCCTCACCGACGCCTCGTCGCCCGATCGCCTCGAGTCCGCCTGGGCCAGCGTGCGCGAGCGCCTGCTCGCCGAGATGGGCCCCCTGCTCATCGCCCCGGCGTACACGCAGCCCGAGGCCGACATCGGCTACATCACGCGGTACTCGCCCGGCTCGCGCGAGAACGGCGGTGTGTACATGCACGCCGCGACGTGGGCCCTCGCCGCCGCGGCACGCCGGCGCGACCACAAGGCTGTCGAACAGATCTGGCACGCCGTGTCGCCGCCCATCCGCGCCGGCAAGGACGCCGACGCCTACCGCGCCGAGCCCTTCGTCACCCCTGGCAACGTCGACGGCCCACTCTCCGACACCCCCGGCAAGGCGGGCTGGACGTGGTACACCGGCTCGGCGGCGTGGCTCAACCGCGTCTGCCTCGAGTGGATCGTCGGCATCCGCCCCACGTGGGAAGGCCTGAGCATCGACCCCGTGCCCTTCCCCCAGATGGGGCGTGTCGAGGTGACGCGCACGTGGCGCGGCCGGAAGGTGCGGGTGCGCTTCGACGCCGCGGAGTTCTCGCCCTCCGCCGGTGTGCGTGTGTCGCTCAGCGGCCGCCCGATTGCGGGCAACGTGCTGAGCGAGCAGGATTTGTCGACGTCGGGCGTCAATGATGTGACGGTCTCGTGGGGCGTCGTCACCACCAAGAAATCCGCCGCGGCCTCGGGCGCTTCAGCGTCCGCCGGTGCGGAAAGGAGCCTGTGACCATGCGAACCACTCTCTCTCGTCTCGTGCGGTGTTCTCGTCGGTGTCGTGCTGGCAACTCCGGGGGGTTTACGCTGGTGGAACTGCTGGTGGTGGTGGCGGTGATCGCGCTGCTGATCGGGCTGCTGCTGCCGGCGCTGGGGAAGGCACGCTTTGCGGCGAGGAACCTTCAGTGCCAGAACAACCTGCGCCAGATCGGGCTGGCGACGCTCGGGTACATCGAAGACCAGGGCGATCCACGCTACTTCCCCAGTGTGCTGGAGAAACTGCCCTCCGGCCCGACGCTCAAGCGGCGGTACAAGATCATCACGCTGCTCGACCAGTACCTCGAGGGAAACAAGCAGGTGTTCATTTGCCCCGACGCCGTGGGTCCGACGAGCGTTGTTTTCCCATCGACGCTGGAAGACTTCGAGGACCGCGCTATCTTCCCGGCCCGAGACGTCAATCTGGATGGAAAGTACGACGTCTTCAACGACCTGATCAACGAATACTGGGTCAACGACACACCGCCCGGTGAAGACCGAGGGCAGGGTGGTGTCGTGATCGGTAGGTACGGAGTCGCTGGCCAGAACATGAACTACATCAAGCACTTTTCGGATGTGATCATGTACATGGACGGTGTGGATTACGCAGTCAGCCCCGGCCTCGACTTCGCCCCGAGGCACGGCGACAAAGTCAACATCATCATGGGCGGAATGGAGATTCGGAACATCACGTACATCCAGTTGTACAGCTCGGATCGATTCGGTTCGTACAAACAGCCTTGGAGCTGGGGCAATCACTACCCGCCACGCTGACACCACAGACCCTCTCGGGAGCCCGCATGAGCGCGCGAGATCTGCTCAACCAGAAACCGTGGATCGGCTACCTCGTGGTGGTCTTGGTCTTGGCCGCAGTTGCGTACGCCTATTGGGCACTTGCCGGGACAGGTGGCGTGCGCGATACAAAGCGACTCGGGGAAATCGTGACGATCAAAGACGCCGAAACCGGCGAAGAGTGGACAGTGGTCAGGGGCAAGATGGAACTGGAGTTGATCCAGCGTTCCGCAGATGAGGAGTTGAGCCCAAAGATCGGACTTTCGAACCCGAAGACTGGAAAGCTCACCGGGTTTCCGGTGGATGGCTCATGGGAGGAGACCGTTTACCGCATCGCGAAGGCAAGGGCTGAGGCATCAACGACGCAGCCAACGCCGATCGACAAATAGGCTGTGAATACCCAAGGAGAACTCACAGCCCTGGAGCGCAGCAGATCAGATGCAAGTCGCGCCGAAGTTCCCGGTCAGCAGGGTCAGATCAGCCGAGTTGGTGATCCCGTCACCATTGATGTCCCCGTTTTCATAGGGGAGACCGGTTTGGCCAAAGCGAGCGAGGAAGTAAACGACATCCGCGGTATTGACATAGCCGTCGTAGTTCACATCGCCGTTGCAGCGAGCCGGGCACGGAGGAACAGCGTTCTGAGAAGCGAGGTAGACCACAAGGTACGCGCTCGCGTCGGCGCTGGTGACGGTGCCGTCGAGATCGAAGTCGGCACGGGGGTCGTAGTCTGCGTCGGTCAGTGTCTTGCCGACCTGCCGGTTGACGAGAACGCGGTCGCGCCAGCACACGTAGCCGTCACCATCGATGTCGCCAGAGTTGAACTTAAAGAACTCGTTCTTGATGTTCGTGGCGACGCTTTGCGGGTTAGTGAGCAAATTGCCAAGGCTGACCGGAATGTTGATCGCGTTGATGTTCCCGTTCTGATCCGGGGCGAAAGCGCTGTCATTGAAGATTCCGAGTCGGATCGCAGCACTGGAGGGAGTGGGGCTACGCAGCACTCCTCGCAGGAGCGCAGTGCTCTGCGAGCCATCAGCGTTGACCACGTTGAGGCTGAGCGTCGTTGCCAACGTCTGCTTTTCAGCTGGCGGGGGCGGCGATGTTGGGTTCAGGACGGGAAGCCAAGGCAGTTCGTCGTTCCCGAACACACATCCGAGTCCACTCATTTCATCGAACAGCCGCGAGTTCACGTTGATGCGGACAGTGACGCGGGCTGCCGGCGCAACAGTCATCGGCAGCGAGGGGTTCGTTCTGGTGAACTGACGCATCGCGGACACACCGCCAACCGCCGAGGCAAGGCCGCCGACCGGCCGATGCGGAAAGTCGCACAGCCAACCGTCATTGCCCGGAGAACGTGCTCGATGCCACCACTGGTCACCCACGAAAAAGCCGCTGGAGGAACCGGACGTCTGAAAAAAGAGATCAGCTGCGGCGTTCGCGCTTGCAAAGGACTCACCACTGCTCACGCCTGCGGTCACGCCCACACCCCGCAACGCAAAGTCGTTCGAAGTGTCAGCGTCAGAGTCCAAGGCTGGAATCGAGATGGGGATGACAGGACAAGGGCAAGGCGTGTCGGACTTGAACCCTCCATCCGCGTAGGTCGCCGCAACAGCAGCGCCGCTCCCAGTTGCCGTTGCATTGTTCGTCACAAACTGAACCGTGACGCTTTGCTGAATCGAGACCCGACTGCCATATCTCGCCGAGCCGAAGCAGGCTTCGTACTCGCACGAGGCGGCAGCGATGGTGGCGCTGCTGGCGATGAC
>CAYZFW010000053.1:0-9880 GCA_964477615.1 uncultured Phycisphaeraceae bacterium
AACGCAAACCGACGGGGTTCATCTTCGGGTCGGCCGGAGCCGCCAATCCAGATTTCTTGTCACTTCGGGGGCCGAGAACACAGATTCTGACCCGAACAAAATACAGATTCGAGTTCTCGGACGCATGTTCTCGGGCGGAAAACCGGTCGATCCTGCAAGAAAACGTACCCGATTCGGCCCGATCCCGATCCCGCCTTCCTTTCCCGCCGCAGGACACAAAAAAACCCCGCGCCGATTCGGCGCGGGGCGATGTGGATTCTGAACAAGTTGTTCACATTGAAGAGGCACTCGGCATCGGGCATCAGGCACCGGGTTCGGAGCGTGGATTCAGGGATCTGGGTATCTCTCGAGTGCCGGGTGCCCAGTGCCATCCCGGCCCTCACACCGTCGTCACCTGCAACAGACGCAGGGTCCGGTTGCAGATGTCCTTGGGGCTGAGGCCGCAGTACTTCATGATGTCGTCGGGGGTGCGCCCGCTCTTGGGGATGCGGGGGATGTACATCTGATCCAGCGTGAAGCCCTCGCCCGAGGCGGCCAGCGCGTCGGCGACGGCGGAGCCGATGCCACCGCCGTAGTTGTCCTCGATGGTCACGATGTACCCGTTGTTCTGGTTGGCCAGGTCCATCAGGGCCTCGGCGTCAAAGGGCAGCGAGTAGAGGTCCACCAGCGTCGCCGACACGCCAGCCTTATCCAGGAGGTCGATGGCCTTGTTGGCCTCGTGGACCATGTAACCAGCGGCGACGAGCAGGACGTCGCGCCCCTCGCTGAGGGTCTCGAACCCACCGAGGTTGAAGACGGTCGAGTCGTTGTAGAGGAACTCGGTTTCCGGACGCAGGGTTCGCATGTAGCACGCGCCCTCGTACTCGGCCATCACGCCGGTCAGGGCGTACGCGGCGTAGGCGTCGGCGGGCTGAAGGACGTAGCACGCCGGG
Organism: uncultured Phycisphaeraceae bacterium; assembly: GCA_964477615.1. Classification (GTDB taxonomy): domain Bacteria; phylum Planctomycetota; class Phycisphaerae; order Phycisphaerales; family UBA1924; genus JAFLCM01. The sequence continues at coordinate 933 of CAYZFW010000053.1, forward strand.
TTGCCCTGGGCGTTGCGCACCGTGGAGAACGAGCGGAACCAGGCCACATCAGGAAGAGACATCTGGCTGGGGCCGTCGGACGCGAGGGACGCGCCGGCGTGGCTGCCGACGATCTTGATGTTCGCCCCGCTGTTGATGGCCATCTCGATCTGGTCGTACGCGCGGGTCACGAACTTCGCGAAGGTGCTGCAGAAGGGGATCTTGCCCGAAGCCGCGAGGCCCGCGGCCACCGAGATCATGTTCTGCTCGGCGATCTTGCACTCCATGAAGCGGCTCTTGAGCGCGTTGTCCTTCGCGAAGAGCTCGGCGAAGGTGGAGTTCGAGACGTCGGCGTCGAGGGCAACGACGCGGTCGTTCAGTTGGCCCAGCGCCTGCAATGCGACGCCGTAGGCCTTGCGGGTGGCCATGCGTCCGGTGTGGACGACGCTCTCCATGTCGCGCTTCTTCATGGTGACGGTGAAGGGCGGGAGATCGCCCAGGGGCGCGCTGGGGGCCTTGGCCTCGGAGGGGGGCTGGATGGTGAAGGCGTCGGTGCTGGTGAGGCTGCTGGTGAGTTCGCCGCGGCGCTCGTTGAGCTCGTTCAGCACCTTGGCGAGTTGAGCGCCCTCGGCGGGCTTGCCGTGCCAGTTGCCATTGAGGAGTGTGGGCGAGCCCCAGCCCTTCTGCGTCTTGGCGACCACGGCCATGGGCGTAGACGAGGGGAGCGCTGCGGCCTTGGCGAAATCATCGAACGCCGTCTTGATCTGGTTGGGGTTGTGCCCGTCGATGACGCGGACGTTGAAGCCGGCGGCCTTGAGCTTGGCCTCGATCGTCTCGGGCGACTGCTGCGGGCTCACCTTGCTCGCCTGGCCCCACTCGTTGCAGTTGAAGATGGGCAAAACGTTGGTGAGCTTGCGGTCCATGATGTAGTCGAGGGCCTCGGCGACCTGGCCCTCGCGCGACTCGCCGTCGCCGATGATGCAGAACACGCGCTTGTCCGAGCCGTCGAGGCGGGCCGCCTCGCCGACACCCGCCGCGACGCTCAGGCCCTGGCCGAGCGAGCCGGTGGCGGCGTCAAAGAAGGGGAAGCCCTCAACGGGGTTGGGGTGCCCGTCGAGCACGCTGTCGATGCCGCGCAGCGTCTTGAGGTCGTCCATCGTGAGCGCGCGGCGGTTCTCGGGGTCCTTGCCCACGGCCATGCCGAGCTTGATGGCGGCGGCGTACACAACCGGCACCGCGTGGCCTTCGCTCAGCACGAGGCGGTCGCTGGTGGGATAGTCGGGCTGCTCGGGGCTCCAACGCATCGTGTGGAACATCAGCACCGTCACCATGTGACCGATGCTGAGGCACGACGAGGGATGCCCGGCACCGGCGGCGGCGCACATCTCAACCGTCATGCGGTCCAGTTCAATGGCCTGAGCGTGGATCGCGGCTTCAAATGACATGGGTGGCGTTCCTTTCGGAAGGTGGGCGGAGGTCGTTCAGCGACGGCGGCGCGGGCCGGGAAGGAAGAGTGGGCGTCGTAGACTGTTCGTACCCATACATAATACGAACATAGATAGACTGGCGCGGGATACCGCGCGGCCGGGTCAAACAGAGTATTGCACTTCCGACGCCCGAGAACAACCGCGAATCCGCACTTCAGCGCGCGATTGTTCAGATTGGCCCGTCGATTGCTCTGGATAAGCGGTGATTTCCGGGCTTTCCGGCGGGAATCGGGCGGGATCGGCGGGGGGCCGCGGGGGCGATGGCTACAATCACGGTCCACTACCCCTTGGGGGCCGACCCCGGCACCCACATCCAAGACGGAGCGTGAGCGTTATGAAGGTCATCTGCGATCGTGGAGCGTTGCTCGAGGCCGTCAACCTGGTGGGGGCCACGGCGTCGCAGCGCAGCCCCAAGCCTCAACTCTCGTGCATCAAGTTCAGCGCCAAGAAGTCCGGCAAGGGCGGCGCGGGGTTCATCACGCTCAGCGCCACCGACGGCGAGGTCTCGATCCGCATGAGCACGGCGCGCGTCGAGGTGAAGGAGGACGGCGAGGTGCTCATTCCCGCCGACAAACTCCGGGCCATTGTGTCGGCGCAGGACAACGAGCCGACGCTGACCATCGAGGCCGAGGGGGACGTGTGCACCATCAAGGGGGCGGACGCGAAGTTCAAGGTGTACGGGTTCGCGGCCAGCGAGTTCCCGCCGATCTCCGAGTTCCCCACCGACAGCGCCGGGGTGCTGACAGTGTCCGCCGAGGCGCTGGGGCAGCTGATCGGGCGGACGATCTTCTCGACAAGCAAGGAAACGTCGCGCTACGCGATCAACGGCGTGCTGCTGAAGCGCACCGGCAAGAAGGTCGAGATGGTGGCGACCGACGGCCGGCGGCTGGCGCTGGCGCGGGCCTCGCTCGACGCGGCCCCCGCTGGAAATGACACGGTTTCCTGCATCATTCCCACCAAAGCACTGAACATCGTGCAGCGCCTGCTGCCCACCGGCGATACGGCCGCGGCGGTGCGCATTGCACTGACGGACAACCAGGTGATCTTCGTGTTCCCCGACGGGGACGCGGGGCCGGGCACGCTGCTCTCGTCGAACCTGGTGGAGGGGACGTTCCCGCCGTACGAGGACGTGATCCCCAAGGACCAGGACAAGAAGGCGACGTTCGACATCGACGTGCTAGGGAGCGCGGTGAAGCGCGCGGCGCTGCTGACCAACGAAGAGTCGCGCGGCATCCGCATGGCGTTCACGGGCACGGCGGACAGCAAGACGCGGGGTCTCAAGATCTCCAGCCGCGCCGCCGAGATGGGCGAGGCCGAGGTGGAGTGCGAAATGGAGGGCTACGAGGGCGGCGAGATCGAGATCGCCTTCAACCCGGCGTTCATCACCGACGCGCTGAAGGTCGTTGAGGGCGAGCAGGTGATCCTCGAGCTCAAGGCCCCCAACAAGCCCGGCCTCATCCGCAGCGGGGCGGACTTTGTGTACGTGGTCATGCCGGTGAACCTGGCCTGAATCAGGGACTGGGGACTGGGCACTGGGCACTGGGCACTGGGCACTGGTTCTGGGGCTTGGGTGACCCGCTGGCTGGGCCCAGGCTGAGGCCGCCCGAGTTGTGGTTTTCGGTCCGACGAGCGGCTGACGGCGAGACGGCTTCGGTGCGTTGGTTGGGGGCGGGCGGTGGGTTTCTGGGCGGGATGGTGGGCATTGGGGAAGCCAGGGGGGTCGGAAGCCGAAAATGGTGGTCGAATCAGGGGTTTTTGCGTGAGTCAAAGGGTTCCCCGTCGCTTGAAATACAGGTGGACAGGAATCCGTTGGCCGATCTGGGCCGAACCTGTTCGGTTGGCCGTGTGCCTCTTGTGGGGCGACGGCGCGGACTCGGAGGTGAGGAGGCGTCTGGTGCAGCATCGCGCGATGTCTTGGTTGTGTGTCGCCGCCATGGGTCTTTCCGGCGGCGGTGTGGCGTTGGCCCAGTCGTTTGTGAACTGGGAGGTGCCGCAGACGCACCCGGTGGAACTGACGCCCGACGGGACGCGGATGCTCGTGCTCAGCACGCCGCAGGGCCGGCTGCTGGTGTACTCGCTGTTTACCGATCCGCCGTCGTACGTGGGGTCGATCCCGGTGGGGCTGGAGCCTGTGTCTGTTCGAGCGCGCTCGGCGGACGAGGCGTGGGTGGTGAACTCGATCTCGGACACGGTGAGCATCGTGGACCTGAACACGATGAACGTGAAGCAGACGCTGAGCGTGGGGGACGAGCCGTACGACGTGGTGTTCGCCGGCTCGCCGGAGCGGGCGTTTGTCAGCGTTGCGGCGCTGAACCAGATTTGGGTGTACAACGCGGCGGCGCCATCGACGCCGACGACGGTCAACGTGCAGGGCGAAGACCCTCGGGCGCTGGTGACCGACGGCAGCCGCGTGTACGCCGCGATCTTTGAATCGGGGAACAAGACGACGGTGATCAAGACGGCGACGGTGTCGTCGGCGGTGAACCCGTACCCGGGTGATCCGAACCCGCCGCCGAACGCGGGGACGGGTTTCAACCCGCCGCTGTCGCCGGGGCTTCCGACGCCGCCGGCGGTGAGCCTGATCGTGAAGCGCATGCCCGACAACAGCCTGCGCGACGACAACAACGGCATCTGGACCGGCGCGATTCTCTCGAACATGCACGACAACGACGTGGTGGTGATCGATGCCAACACGCTGGCGGTGCAGACGCCCGCCAAAGGCCTGATGAACGCCAACATGGCCATCGGCCTTCGCCCCCTGGGCGGCGGCCAGAACGAGGTCACGGTGGTGGGCACCGAGGCGACGAACCTCATCCGCTTCGAGCCGAACCTCAAGTCCACGTTCGTGCGCGTGATGCTGGGCAGCTTCAACACCGCGGCCCCGACGACGCCGACCGTCACCGACCTGAACCCCCATCTGACGTACGCCGTGCGGTCGGTCCCGCAGGCGCAGCGTGATGATTCGATCGGCGATCCGCGCGGCATCGCGTGGAACGACGACGGGACCGTCGGCTACATCAGCGGCATGGGCAGCAACAGCGTGATCGCCGTGGGCCCCGGCGGCACGCGGCTGGGGCGCGTGGACGTGGGCGAGGGGCCAACCGGGATCGTTTACGACTCCGCGCGCCAGCGCCTGTACGTGCTCAACCGGTTCGACAGCAGTCTCTCGGTCCTCGAAACCGCTCCGTTCTCTGAGGTCGCGCGGGTGCCGTTCATGGACCCGACGCCGGCGTCGGTCAAGGTGGGGCGGAAGTTCCTGTACGACACGAACCTGACGAGCGGTCTGGGGCAGGCTTCGTGCGCCTCGTGCCACATCGACGGGCGGATGGACCAACTCGCGTGGGATCTTGGTGACCCATCGGGGTCGCCCAAGCCGTTCAACCAGGTGTGCGTCGGTGCCCCCGGTGCGTGCGAGAACTGGCACCCCATGAAGGGGCCGATTGTCACGCAGTCGCTCCAGGGCATCACCGGAACCGAGCCGCTGCACTGGCGCGGCGACCGCGAGGGGGTCGCGTCGTTCAACGGGGCGTTCATGTCGATCAACGGCGACGACACCGTGCTGACCACGGAGGAGATGGCGCAGTTCCAGGCGTACATCGCGTCGCTGCGGTATCCGCCGCAACCGAATCGGAACTTCGACAACTCGCTCCCGGCCTCGGTGGGCCTGGGGAACCCGATCACGGGGCAAACGCTGTTCAACACCGCGCCGACGACGGGCAACACGAACCTGCCCTGCATCGCGTGCCACACCACAGCGAGCGGCGCGGACTTCGGGATCATCCCGGGTTCGGAGTTCAACGGCACGCAGTCGATGAAGATCGCGCAGCTTCGCAACATGTACAAAAAGACGGGGTTCACGTCGCTGGGCTCGAACAACAACCGCGGCTTCGGGTACATCCACGACGGCACCTTCGAGTCGATCTCGACGTTTCTCACGTCGTCGGTCTTCCGGTTCCCCACGGGGTCCACGGGCAACCAACAGCGCCAGGACCTGCAGGCGTTCCTGATGTGCTGGGACACGGGGACACACGCCGCAGTGGGTGACCAATCCACGCTGGTCTCGCTGGGCACCGCTTCGCCGTCGCAGATCAACACGCTGGACGCGATGGAATCGCTGGCGGACACCAACGCGGTGGGGCTGATCGCCCGCGGCATCGTGAGCGGCCTGCCCCGCGGCTGGCGTTACAACGGCTCTGGCATCTGGCAGAGCGACCGGCACAGCGTGCAGACGACGACAGCGTCGCTTCGGGCGCTCGCCGCGGTCGGCGCGGAAGTCACGTACACCGTGGTGGTCAAGGGCACTGAGACGCGTCTGGGCATCGACCGCGACGACGACGGCTTCTTTGATGAGACCGAGGTGGTTCTCAGCACGGACCCCGATGACCCGCTGAGCACTCCCCCGGACTGCCCGGGCGACATGGACGGCGACCGCCTTGTGAACACGACCGATCTCACGGCGTTCCTCGGCGCGTTCGGCACCACCGTCACCCCCGGCGCACCGGGCGACTTCGACGGCAACGGGAGCGTGAACACCGCCGACCTGACGTTCTTCCTGGGCAACTTCGGGGCCTCGTGCCCGCTGCCTTGAGTCGATGCACGGAAGGCGTTGAGTGTTGAAGCGGTCGCGGCTCACGCGCGGTGATGGGCTATGCTGTCAGACTGGGCCGAGCGCCGGATCGCCGCTGGTCCCGGTTCCCGCTTCCCCTTCGGAGATACCCGCCATGCGCCGTGCTGTCGCTTTCTCGTGTGTGTCGTTGCTCGGGCTTGCCTCGGCGGTGGCGGTGGCGCAGGACGGATCGGCGGACCCCAAGCGGCCCGAAACGCCGCGGGAATCGCCCGGTGGGGCGTACGACAAACTGCCGGACGTGGCGAAGCAAATGATTGAATCGGCGGAGAAGAAGGCTGCCGCCGGCGCAGGCGGTGCCGCCGCGGCCAGCTTCACGCCGCTGGCGGGGATCGAAACACAGGGGACTGGCGCGACGCATCTGGTGCTGATCCCGGGGCTCGCGAGCGACTGGACGGTGTGGGAGTCGTTCATGCGCCGCAACGCCGGCACGTACACGATGCACGCGGTGACGCTGGCGGGCGTGGGGGAATCGAAGGCCCCGCCGACGCCCGACGCCGAGACGGCGAAGTGGTCGGACGATGTGTGGCTGTCGGACGCGGAGCGTTCGCTGGTGGCCGCGATCGCGGGGTTGAAACTCGAGAAGCCGCCGGTGGTGATGGGTCACTCGCTGGGCGGGCTGCTGGCGCTGCGGTTGGCGCTGCGGCACCCCGAGACCGTGCGCGGGGCGGTGATGCTGGACGCCTACGCCGCGTGGCCGCTGGCCGGGGCGGCGGCGCTGCCCGTGGAAGCGCGGCGGACCATGGTGGACAACCAGATGGCATCGTGGTTCGACAGCGCGATGGCGGGCAACGACATGGCGGGGCTGAAGCGGATGTTCCAGACCGGCACGCTGAACGAAGGACGGGGCACGGTGCTGGCCCAGATGGCCGCGAAGACGCCGGCGGACGTCAGCAAGCGGTACATGCTGGAACTGTGCGCTTCCGACCTCACGAGCGAACTGGGCGGGCTGAAGGTGCCTGTGCTCGTGATGGCGGCGATCCCCCCCGCTCCCCCTGCGCCGCCGGCCCTCCCCGAGGGCATGGAGGCGGTCTCGAATGACCGGCGCGAACAGACGCGCGAGATGTGGCGGACCCAGTTCCGCACGGCGAACCAGGTGACACTCGAGTTTGTTGAAGGGTCGGGCCACTTCATCATGGACGACCAGCCTGGGCGGATGGACGTGCTCCTGGGGATGTATTTGGATCGTGTGAAGGAGTAGGCACGGGGTTCGGGTGTCGGGGTTTGGGGTTCGGTTCTGAGGTCGTGGGCACGCGGGTTCTCGGGCGGTGCGGCGTGGTCGCGCGGTTTTCTTTGCCCCGGAACCGTTTGCGGGCTAGTGTTGAGTGGTTCGCGGGCGTGCAGGCATTCACCTGTCCGGCCGATGAACAGAGAGAGAACTCGGTCGGAGACCGCGCGTTATGGCTACTTCTTCCCGAAGGAAGGCCGACGGCACGGGGCACACGCCCCGGGGGGGTCACTCTCACTCCAAGATTGACCGCAACCCCACCGGGAACACGGGCGATCACGGCGGCCTGACCAACCACGAACTCGATCCGCACGACGACGACGCCGACCTTCATCTTGACGGTTCCGCGTCGGGCGCGGAACTGTCGCGACTGATGGCGGCGGACTTCAGCGTGCGGCGGACGAGCGGCGGCACCCACGACCTGTCTGACCTCGTCCCGGCGGGCACCGGTGGCAGCGCTGGCGCAATCGCCTTCTCGCCCGGACTCGCGGCGAAGGTACTGGTGCTGAACAAGCTGTACATGGCGGTGCGCGTCATCAGCGCCAAGCGGGCGTTCTGCATGCTGATGCAGCAGGCCGCCGAGGTGGTGCACGTCGAGGACGGGCAGTACCTGTCGTACGACTTCGAGACGTGGGCGGAACTGAGCGAGCTTCGAAAGGCGTACGAGGCGGAGCGGTTTGACTGGGTGCGGACGGTGCGGGTGGAGATCGCCGTGCCAAAGGTGATCCGTCTGCTGGGGTACGACCGACTGCCGGAGCAGCACGTGAAGCTGAACCGGCGGAATCTGTTCGCGCGCGACCGCAACCAGTGCCAGTACTGCGGGAAGCACTTCCCGACTTCGGACCTCTCGATCGACCATGTGAAGCCGCGGGCCCAGGGCGGCGGCGACACCTGGGAGAACCTCGTGTGCGCGTGCATCCGCTGCAACGCGCGCAAGGGCGGCCGTACGCCCGAGCAGGCGGGCGTGCCTCTGATCCGCAAGCCGGTGCGGCCGAAGCGCAACCCGATGATCACGGTGCGCCTGGGTCAGCAGCGGTACGAGTCGTGGAAGACGTTCCTCGACCATGCGTACTGGTCGGTGGAACTGCGGTGAGGCGGGGTGCGGCTCCCCGATCAGCTGCGCAACACTCGAGCGTGAGATCAGTGGAAGGGCATCGCGTTCAGTTTTTTCCTCTAATTCAATACTTAGGCTTTGACCTTTGTATTTTTCTGGGGTAGTGTTGGGGGTGTCCAGCACCGTCACCGTCGATCGCGTGTTCAAGGCCCTGTCCGATCCGACGCGGCGGCGGGTGGTGGAGCGTCTCGCCGACGGGCCGATGTCGGTGAGTGAACTCGCTCGCCCGTTCGGGATGGCGATGCCGTCGTTCGTGCAGCACCTTGGGGTGCTGGAGCGCTGCGGCGTGGTGGGATCGAGCAAGTCCGGGCGTGTCCGAACGTACCGGCTGAAGCCCGCCCGGCTCCGGGCCGCGGAAGACTGGTTGGGCCATCAGCGGACGGTGTGGGAGAAGCGGCTCGATCAACTCGATGCGTATCTGAAATCCATGGGGGAGAACGGTTCTTGAACAAGCCAGTGATCGCCGAACTCGATGCCAGCCTTGACCTCGTGCTCGAACGCGAGATCGATGTGCCC
>CAYZFW010000054.1:0-9853 GCA_964477615.1 uncultured Phycisphaeraceae bacterium
GAAGGTGCAACCCTTTGATGCGGAGTGGACGCTCGACCCTGCGCTGGCGCACCGGTACCTTTTAGTTGATGCGCAGGGCAAGCCGACGGCGCGGCTGGCGCGGGCGGTGAAGATGACATTGGCGGTCAAGACGCTTGACCTCGGGCCGCTTGCGCGTCTGCTCGATCCGAGGATTTTCCGGTCTGACATCGTGTTTGCTGCGCCGGGGCTGGCGATCGTGACCCCCGACGGCGTCGAGGCCGACCTTGGGAACTTGCAGGGACGACTGGGGAGCGTTGGCGGCAGCGCCGCCGGCGCAATCGCGTTCGATCTCTCGACGCCGGGGGTGCGGCTGACGTCGACGGGTGGGAAGGCGGCGCCGGCTGGTGGGGACACAAAGCCGCTGACGATCAAAGGGGTGTTGGAAGATCTCGCCGACGCAACGGGAGCGTTGACGCCGGAAAGGCTGCTGGTGAGCGCGAAGATCGACGGCGGATTGCCAACGCCGCTGATTGATGCCCTCGCGGGGCAGGGCGGCGCCTTGGTGGACCTGCTGGGTGCGCGGGTGGACACCGCGATCACGACGACCCGCCTGGGCAGGCAGTCGGGTTCGCTGGCGGCGGCGCTGACGGCGGACAACGCCACCGCCGCAGCCGAGGGCGAGGTGCGCGACAGGACGTTCGTGGCCTCGAAGCAGGTGGTGGCGCGCATGAGTCGCATCACGCCCGAGGCCAGCAAGCGGTACATCAGCACGGTGGTGCCGCTGCTGGACAAGGTGGAGAAGACGCGCGACGACAAGCCGGCGGTCATCACCGCCGACGGGCTGACCGCGCCGCTCGACGGCGACATGAGCAAACTCAACGCCGACCTGGTGTTTGATCTGGGGACCGTGCAGTTCCAGAGTTCCGACTTCTTCGGCGCGATCCTGAAGGCCACGAGCAACGCGGCGGTGGGCAAGGTGGGGCAGAAGGTCCCGCCGTTCAAGGCGAAGGTTCGCCAGGGCGTGGTGAACTACGAGCGGTTCACGATCCCGACGGGCGAGTTCGAGGTTTCGACCGAGGGGACCGTCGATCTCGTGAAGCGGAAGATGCGGCTGACGGTGTGGGTACCGATCGGTGCGCTGGCGGATGAGATTGTCGGGGCGCTGAAGCTGGGCAGTCTGCCGGTGCTTCGCGAGTTGAACGTGATCCCGCTGAAGATGACCGGCGATCTGGACAACCCGGAAATCGGCCTCGACGGCGAGCGGCTCGGAAAGGACCTTCTCACGCTGCCCGGCAAGGCCGCCGAGGGCGCGGGCGGTGGGATCGAGGATGTCATCAAGGGCGTGGGTGAGCTGTTCAAGAAGAAAAAGAAGAAGTGAGCTGGGGTTCACCACGGAGGCGCGGAGAGCACGGAGATGCGATCCTGGTGCTTCCGACTCCGTGTCGTTTGTGATCTACGACGTTCGACCTGCATCGCTGAATGAGCCCGCTTATGGACCACCGCATCATCAGCATCGGCGCACTGGAATCGCACCCGTTCTGGGGCCCCGGCGGGCGGGGGGAGGCGGGGGTGGTGCGCTCGGGGCATTCGACGTGTACGTTGGTGCGGTCGGTGTTCGAGGGGGTGCCGCGGGTGATCCTGGTGGATCCCGGGGTGCCGGGGCCGGTGATCCGGGCGCGGCTGCACGAGCGTGCGGGGCTGCGGCCCGAAGATGTCACGCATGTGTTTCTGACGTGCTTCCGCCCCGAAACGCGGCGTGGGATCGAGGTGTTCGAGCACGCGGTGTGGTGGATCGCCGGCGGCGAGCGCGAAGGCGTGGGCGTGCCTTTGGTGACGGCGCTGCGCCGGGCGATGGACGAGGGCGAGAACGAACTGGTCGAGGCGCTGCAGCGTGATGTGGCGGTGCTGCAGCGGTGTGAGGCCGCGCCCGACACGCTGGCGGACCGTGTAGACCTGTTCCCGTTGCCGGGGGTGACGCCGGGGATGTGCGGGCTGCTGCTCGAGGACCCGCGGCACACGACGCTGATCTGCGGCGACGCGGTGCTGAGCGGTGAGCACCTGGAGCGCGGTCAGGTGGCGGCGTGGTCGGCGGACATCGCGAGGGCGAAGGAGAGCTTTGCCGAGGCGGTGGAGATCGCGGACCTGTTGGTGCCGGGTCGGGACAACGTGATGGTGAACCCGGTGAAGCGGCCGTTTTGATCGAGAACGGAGGTAGGTGTTGAGCGCGACCTGGGGCGACATCAAGCAGGCGTTGCAAGCCGGTCGATGGATCATCTCTCACCATGCCGCGATGCGGCTGCGTCAGCGGCGCGTCCGAGCCTGGCAAGTCGTCTCCGCCGTTGATTCAGCCCGGATGTTGCGGGTCAGGGAAGACGCTGAGCCGAATCCCGTTGCCGAAATCTCAGTCATACTGCCGGACGGCAAGTCGTGCGTCTGCGTCTGGGCGTGGCTCGAAGCTGATTCATCGGCGCTCCTCGTGACGGTATACTTTGATGATCGATCATGATCAGAGGTACACAAACGAAACTGGTTCAGTGGATCGAAGGTCGCGTGGGCGGCGTGCCGTTTGTCGTGCGCGTCGAAGCGGATGCGGTAATCCCGGACGCGGCACCAGAGGAAACCTGCTTTGAGCCGGCGACGATGCGTTGGCTTGAAGAGATTCAGGACCGCGCGGATGCCGGAGATGTCTCGTGGCTCGCAAAGGTTGGCGAAGTCTTCGTCCGCCGCACGGCGTGACCGCGCTCCCTCATTGCAGCACAAACGCCCGCTCGGCAAAGAGTTTCTCCATCATCGCCGTGGGCGGCTCGGCGGCGGCGAGGTCGATGCCGCAGGCGATGAGCAGTTCGATCAGGCCGTGGAAATCGTCGATGCCGACGAACTCGTGGGCGGCGCGGGCGCTCTCCACGGCGTCCTTGTCGCCGGCTTGCACGCGCTCGAGGTCGGCCATGTTGTGGTAGTTGCCCAGCGGCAGGCAGATGCAGGTGGCGTCGTAGCCGTAGGCCTGGAAGGCGCTGGCCTCGCAGGCTCCGCCGGGCATGAGCTTTCGCTGCCAGCGGAAGGGTGTGCCCGAGCCCGCTCGGGATTTGGCGAGGCTCTCGGCGCACTTGGCGACGGCGGCGGTGAGCAGCGGGCTGAAGGTGCTGATGCGGTCGCCCACGCGGACGATGGGGCCGGCGTGGATCGGTGAATCGTGCGGGAAACTACGGGAGTTCTCGAGCGCCAGCACGCGGGCGTTCGGAGGGATCGTGCCGTGCTTGCACGCGGCGATGGCGCCGACGAAGCCGATCTCTTCGGCGCGGGTGAAGAGGAGTCGAACGTGGGCGGCGCCGGGGACCGTACGGAGTTCATCGAACGCGGCGAGCGCCGCGGCCAAGGCGGCGAGGTCGTCGCAGGCGTGGGTGTGGGCCCTGTTCTCCGTGATGTGCGCGACGGGAAGGTCCCAGCGCCCGATGTCGCCGACGATGAGGCCGGAGGAGGCGATGGTGGCCCCGGCGGTGAGTTCGAGCACGCATCGTCGGTACGGCTCCTGCGCCGTGGTTGAGACCACGCGGGCGATCACCGGATCGTCGTGGCGAGAGGACGCGAAGAGGGTGACGGACGCGTTGGTGAAGTAGGGCGTGAGGACCCCGCCGCGGAACCCGGCGTCGATGGTTCGCTCGTCGATGATGTTCTCGACGACGAAGGCGGGGTGGTCGAGGTGGGCGGTGATGAAGAGTGGTGGGGTGGAGGTCGGGGCCGGCGCGTCGCTTCTTTCGATCACGAGATTGCCGGATGGATCGCGTGAGAGGCGGAGGTCCGGACGCTGGGCGGTCCAGCGTTCGGTCCACGAAATCACGCGGTCCTCCCGCCCCGCGGCGGTGGGGAGGCTGGTGATCTCGAGCAGCCAGTGTTCGTGCCGGGCGCGGGCCGCGGGGTCGAGGGGCGTGGGCATGGGTGAGGGTAGAGGGGGTTGCGCGGAGCAGCAGAACAGGAGAGCAACAGATCAGAGAATGTCAACTGGGCTGGATGTCGGTCTGGTGCCTGGTCCTCGGTCCCCGGTGCCCCGCGCGAGCGCAACGAAAACGCCGCGGTGATCGCCGCGGCGTTCGTGTGCGTTGTGGTGCTTGGGGCCGGACTCAGGCGGCCTTGCGGCGGGCCCAGGTGCGGGGGAAGGTGTAGGTCTTGGGCGCCCACGAGAAGGTGTAGAGGCTGGACGAGGTGGTCTTGTTGGTGCGGGTGCGCTTGGCCGAGGGCTTCTTGGCCTTCTTGGTGGTGGTGCGCTTGGCCTTGATGGTGCGCTTCTTGGAGGTCCAGGTCTTGCGGGTCGTGGCCTTGCGGAACGACTTCGCGGTCGAGCGGCGGACGCTCTTGCGGGCCGTGGTGCGGCGCGCGGTGGTGCGGCGGGCGGTGGTGCGGCGGGCCGTCGAGCGGCGGGCGGTCGTGCGCTTCGCGGTGGTGCGACGGGTGGTGGTGCGACGGGTGGTGGTGCGCTTGGCGGTGGTGCGCTTCGCGGTGGTGCGGCGGCGGCTCACGCGGCGCGATTTGCTGGTGCGGCGGGCGCTGGTCTTGACGGTCTTGCGGGTCGGCATGGATGCTCTCCGGTCTGGAGGCCGACACGCTGGCCGGCCCAACTGCTTCAGGTTCGCACGCGGAGGCCGCGGGCGGTCCGTCGCCACCCCCTTCCTTGGGAGAACGGGCGGCGGGCCTGAGCGTTATCGACACCGAACCCGGAGATCATCAGTGAACTTTGAAAGTAACTTGAAGGGACGTTGGCGATGGTCTTCGGGGCTGCGCAGTTTCTGAGCCGAGGACCGGTGTGATCAAGCGGAATCCCTGTGGTTTTCGGCTTTCCGCGTCGATACCCTTCCCGCTCATGCCGCACTCAGCCCCTGCAGACTGGTCGCCGGATTCATGGAAGAGCCGCCTCGCGGCCCACCAGGCGGTGTACCACGACCGCGCCGCGGTCGATGCGGCGGTGGCGAAGCTGCGCGAGTTCCCGCCGCTGGTCACCAGTTTCGAGATCGAGCGGCTGAAGTCGCTGATTGCCGAGGCTCAGGAAGGCAAGCGGTTCCTGCTGCAGGGGGGCGACTGCGCTGAGACGCTGGCCGATTGCAAGCCGGGGATCGTGACGAGCAAACTGAAGATCCTGCTGCAGATGTCGCTCGTGCTCGTCCACGGGATGAAGAAGCCGGTGATCCGCGTGGGGCGCTTCGCCGGTCAGTACGCCAAGCCGCGATCGAGCCCGACCGAGACCAAAGACGGCGTGACGCTGCCGTCGTACTTCGGCGACCTGGTGAACCTCGCCGAGTTCACCGAGGAGGCGCGGACCCCGAACCCGCACCTGATGGTTCGCGGGTACCAGCACGCCGCGGTGACGCTGAACTTCATCCGCTCGCTGATTGACTCCGGTTTCGCCGACCTGCACCACCCTGAGTACTGGGACCTGCGGTTCATGGAGCACGCGAGTTTGCCGGAGGAGCTCCGCAAGGAGTACCAGCAGATGAGCCGGCGGCTGGCCGAGGCGCTGAAGTTCATGGAGGCCCTGGGGGAGACGGCGATCGACGATCTGTCGCGCGTCGAGTTTTACACCAGCCACGAGGGGTTGAACCTGCTGTACGAGTCGGCCCAGACGCGCCAGGTGCCTAGGCGCGACGGGTGGTACAACCTGACGACGCACCTGCCGTGGATCGGGGAGAGGACGCGGGCGGTTGATGGGGCCCACGTTGAGTATTTCCGCGGCATCCGCAACCCGGTTGGGGTGAAGGTCGGTCCGGCCACATCCCCCGCGGACCTTCTCGCGCTGATCGAGCGTCTGAACCCGACAGACGAGCCCGGGCGGATGGTGGTGATCCACCGTATGGGGGCCGGGAAGATCGCTCAGGCCTTGCCGGCCCTGCTGCACGCGGTTCGGCACGCACGAAAGCGGGTGCTCTGGCTGTGCGATCCGATGCACGGCAACGGGATCACGTCGCGACACGGCGTCAAGACGCGGGATTTCAATGACATCCTGGCCGAGCTGCGGCACGCGTTTGACGTTCACCAGCGCGAGGGCACCGTGCTGGGCGGGGTTCACTTTGAACTGACCGGCGAGGACGTGACCGAGTGCGTGGGCGGTGCGGCGGGGATCACCGAGGATGACCTGACCGCCAACTACGCGAGCCCGTGCGATCCGCGCTTGAACTACCAGCAGGCGCTGGAGATGGCCTTCTTGATTGCCCGCCACGCGGGCGGCTGAGCAAGGTCCGAATACCTTCTGGAAGCGGAGAAAATCTGCGTGGCGTACTTTGTCTCGTCTCGTATGGGGGATCGGGTTTCGCGCGCCGTGGGTGACAATCGCCAGAGGCGCCTTGGTGCAAATATTATTACCAAGTAGATAATAGGAAATAAGATAATGATGCCGATCCTGCGTGCTCGTCATGCTCACGGCGTCCGTTGATCGATCTGGTGGGCGTATTTTCACCTCGGCGTATTGTCTGGGTTGATACAGGGATTCGCTCGGACTCCGGGCGTCCATCGCCCATTCGATCATGGGTGAATTGGGAATTCGTCGCACCACGGTGCAGGCGTGAATGGGTTGCTAGAAACACCGATGCTGGGACGAATTTTGGCCGAGAGTTGTAGCAACATAGAGCGCGAAAATCGCGTAGGTTTCAGAATCGAGCGGCCCCGCCCGGTGGTGTCACGTCAATGCCAAGGGCGTTCCGCGAACTCATGAGGAGATACCGATGCTGTGTCAAACCCTGTTGTCCAACGCCGGACGCGCCGTGATGGCGGGTCGGCGTCTGGCCGCGGTGGGCGGTGTGCTGGCGATCGCCGGCGCCGCTTTCGCCGAGGCGACCGTCGCCTCCAGCGCGTCGAACTCGACGCAAACCCAGGTGAAGAACATCACCGACGTGAAGGCCGACAAGGCCAAGAACGGGATGTGGGCGGAGAGGGCCAAGCTCGTGCAGCCTGATGAGGGCGCGGTGCAGGCCTTCTATCAGAAGCAGGTCGGCCCGCTCCCGGAAGCCAAGGAAGTTGAAGGCCTGAACCAGTTCGAGCAGGCCGTGTTCTGCGGCATCTGCGACTTTGACGCCCCTGTGTCGCGTGAGACCGCGCTGCCCGCCGCGTGGTCCGAGTACGGCGACGCGTTCTTCAACCGCGCCGACGCCGTGGCCGGCAACTGGCTTCGTGACCAGGGCTGCTTCGTGATCGCCGCGTGCGCCGGCGTGACCAACCCCGCGAACAAGCTGAAGATGCCGATCGCCTTCGACTACACCTCCAGCCTGCCGAACTTCAAGATCTGCGGTTTCATCTCGAACTTCAACGCCCCCAACGATCCGGGTACGGCGTCGTCTCTGTTCGTGATCCAGCCCGATCCCAGCGGCAACACATTCACGCCCAGCCCTCAGTGCGGCACCTTCACGCCCACGCTCCAGAACAACCAGCGTGACCGCGACATGATCCGGTTCACGGTGCCCCCGGGCGGCATCTCGAACTTCCGCATCTTCATCACCTGCGGCCAGGAGTTCATCGCCAGCCTCGGCGTGAACAAGAACTTCCCCGACCCCGGCACGATCAACTCCTGCTGGACCGACGCGAACAACACGGACAACCCGCCCGCAGAGTTCGGTTTCATCGCCGTGATCGGCGGCGACCGCAGCGCGACGAACCCCGACTCGACCACCGGTGACGGCCCCGAGGGTGCCATCAACAGCACCTGGGCCTTCCCACGTGGCGGCACCTTCACCATCGCGGAGGGCGAGTACAACATCAACATCCAGCTCAAGGCATTCGCCAGCCTGGTCCCTCCGAGCGTCGCCACGCCTCCCTCGACGCGCTACCAGATTCAGATTGTCGGCACTCCCGCAGTGGCTGGCATTGGCGCCTGCTGCGTCGTTGGCTCGGACACCTGCACCGATTCGCAGACCAATGCCCAGTGCGACGCGCTCAACGGCGTGTGGCGTGGGGCTGGCACCACCTGCTCGGCGATCAACGCCGGCACCGTCCCCTGCTTCCTGCCCGCCTGCTCGGGCACGGCCGAGGGCGCCTCGCGTGACTGCCCCGCCGCTTCCGACCAGAACCTCGGCTGCGTCGTCACCAACTCGACCCTCTTTGACTTCATCAACGCCGGTGAGACCATCTGCGGCTTCTCCGGCGGCGACATCGTCGGCACCGTCGATGACACCGACGAGGACTGGTTCCTCTACGAGAACGCCTCGGCCAACAACGAGTCGGTGAAGTTCACCCTCGACACCGAGCACCGCTCCGCCTTCCAGTTCTTCTACGGCGGTCCGGACACCGGCAACCCCTGCGCGGGCGTCTCGGGCTTCGGCTTCAACCCGGGCGAACCCGTCCGCGGCTCTGAGATCGAGGTCTGCATTCCCCCGGGCCGTCAGGTCTTCGTCCGCCTCGTCCCCGCTGAGATCCCGCTCCCCTGCGGCAACCCCAACGGGCCCCGCTACAAGCTGACCCTCACCGTCGGCGCTTGCAACCAGGTCGCCTGCTGCTCGCTCGCCGGTGTCTGCACCACCGCCTCCGGCCTCGACTGCTACGCCGGCGGCGGCATCTCGCTGGGTGAAGGCTCGACCTGCGCCACCTCGACCTGCTGCAGCGGCACCGCCGTCTGCACCGGCTCGACGGCCAACGAGAACAGCCTGCCCTTCAGCGGCGGCCGCGTCGGCTCCTCCGACGTCTGCATCACCAACGCCAACTTCGCCACCTTCACCGACACGTTCAACGGCGGCTGCGAGAACACCGCGACCGTCTTCTGCAACGCCACCGTCGGCCAGAAGATCTGCGGCACCCTCAACTCCTTCAACCAGGTCGGCGACACCGACTGGTACCAGGTCACCACCATCGGCGCCGACGCCTACCTCGGTGTGATCCTCAAGGGCCAGATGGACATGGACGTCGAGCTCTACCGCAAGCCCACCGGCGTCATCTGCCCCGCCACCTTCGCCGACCTCGCCCCCAATCTGCTCCAGTCCGGCACCTACGTCGCCTGCGACGCCACCAGCACCATCATCGGTGACTGCCTGCCCGCCGGCACCTACTACATCCGCGTGATCAGCCGCTTCTCCAACTTCTACGAAGTCCCCTGCGTCTCCAACGCCCCCGCGGCCAACTACCTCATGGAGATCTTCCAGGGCGTCTGCACCGGCACGCAGGTCGCCTGCACCGGCACCGCCGAGAACGAGACCAACTGCCAGAACACCAACACCAACGGCGGCTGCAACACCGAGCCGACCCCCAACTTCGGCGCCATCGCCTGCAACGGCACCGTCTGCGGCACCGCCGACTTCCTCGCCGGCATCCGCGACACCGACTGGTACCAGATCAGCCACCCCGGTGGCGCGTTCACGGTCAACTTCCAGTCGGCCTTCTACGGCTTCGCCATCGTGGCCAAGCCCGGCACGCCCTCGGCCTGCGACGACCTCGAGGTCGTTGACGGGCGCGAGTTCATCAACCCCAACACCCCCACTTCGTTCACCATCGCCAGCCTGGCCGCCGGCACCTACTGGGTGATCGTCGGGCCCGACTTCGACGGGACCAAGCGCGTCTGCTGCAACAGCGCGTCCAACTACCGCCTCAACGTCGCCTGCACCCCCGCGTGCGCCTGCTTCTTCGACCTCGTTGGCAATGACTGCATCGTCAACGTCGCCGACCTCACCGCGTTCCTCGGCCAGTTCGGCAAGACCTGCGCCCAGGTCGCCCCGGCCAAGTGCGCCGACAGCGACAACAACGGCGTCGTCAACGTCTCCGACCTCACCGCCTTCCTCGGCCAGTTCGGCAAGAACGGCAACGTCAACCCCGGCGTCTGCCAGTAAGCCAACAGGGCCAACCCCGACACCCGCAAGGGTGCCGGATCAAGCCCGCCGAGTAACAACGTGAGTCGGACAACCTGAGTCTCAAACCCCCCGGCGGGGAGCCA